>CAJXZZ010000009.1 GCA_913065105.1 uncultured Gammaproteobacteria bacterium
CCTCACATGACGCAGCTAACCTCGAATCTAAATACCTCGATTATTGTGTCAACCTTGATGAGATGACCTGGGGTGGCACCATCAGTTATGCAACTGATGCTGAACTTCTAAAGACGGATGATCTGGCTATATCATCCACAGGTAATTTCTCACTTAATGGATTAACCGTAACCGACAATAAACTGAACAGGAAACTATTGACCTCTTCATCCAACACTCTCGAAGAGGTGGCCGTTTCCGGTTTAAACAAAATCCATGTTAACAAATTAATAATGAATGATCTGTCAGCATTGCAGCGCGATGACGAAAAACATAAGGACTCTGTTCGTTTCAAACAGCTTTCAATAGAAAACATCAAGTTAACTAACTTAAATTCACTATCTATTAACCAGATAACAGTCGATCACCCGGGGGTGTATCTGGTCAAACTCAAACAGACTGAGTGGGAGCACCAGCAATGGATCCCCTCTTCTGATAAACAAAAAAGCGCCGACAGCAAAAACAATACACCAGGTAGTGATCAATTTAATTTTTCTTTGCAAAACCTTACGGTCAACAACGCTGACCTCTGTCACCAAAATAAAATAACTGATTTTTATTACTGCTTTACCTCAGAAAAACTACACTGGACAGGCGCTATAAATTACGACTCGCAGCCATTAGTAGCCTCTAAAATCAATCTGACAGCTAGCGGTGATTTTTCCCTCGCCCAACCCGAGATAAAAAATCTTACGATAGATCGCACCCTGTTGAGCTTTAATGCGCTTAAGCTGAACAAGCTGAACGTCTCTAACTTAGAAGATGTAACCCTGAAAAAACTTTCAATTGATAACCTGCATGCTTTACAGCGAAGCAAAAACAAGCTGGATAATACACTTGCCTTTAGCAAGCTTGATATCGATAAAGTGAGCTACAAAAATGATGTCGTAGCAATCGACAGCATCAAACTTACAGGATTAACAAATACAGTTTCTAAAAACAAATCCGGTGAGTGGGAACACGACAAGTGGAAATCTAAAACAGATGAAAAACCCACTGCCACTCAAAACAGCACGAAACCATCTGGCGAACCTATCAAGATATCACTAAAAAAAGTACTGATTGAATCAGACGGTGAAATACTATTTATTGACAACACTACCAAACCCGCAATGAAGATCGGTTTACAAAAGCTTTCATTTGATATCAAAGATCTTTACGCGTCCAAACCGAAATCTAACAGCCCATTTAAGCTCTATGCAAAAACATTACGCCACAGCGCCATCGATATCAAAGGCACTATAAAACCCTTTGACGAAAAAGTTTCATTTACCGCCGATGGCGATCTAAAAGGGTTTGATCTAAGAGCAGCAACACCCGCCACACAAAAAGCCATCGGTCATATAATCAAGAGCGGTCAGCTGGATGCAAAACTTGAGTTACTGGCTAATGACGGCATACTCGACAGCAATGTATCATTGAGCCTTTACCAGTTCCACATAAAGCCGATGAGTAAAGAAGCAGCCGCGGACCTGGATGCTGAATTTGGCATGCCGCTCAACCAGACACTGACTTTACTACGCGATAAAGACGACAGCATACATCTGGACATCCCGATTACCGGTGATATAAATAATCCAGACTTTGACCCTATGCACGCCATCGTAAAGGCAACCTCAAAAGCCGCCACAGTTACATTGATAACATTCTTTACTCCTTATGGTCTGATCTATGCTGGCGGCAATATTGCATTTGACCTGGCTACCGCTCTCAATTTTGACCCACTGGACTTTAAACCGGGCGAAGCTAAATTAGACGAGGCGAATAAAGAGCAGCTGAACGGTCTAACCGGGTTATTAAACGAAAAACCTCAGGTACACCTGACGTTATGCGGAACAACAAATCAGGCAGACCTTTTTGTGCTGTACCCCGACCTTAAGGAAGAGCAAAAAACAAATAAGGACAAAGACAAGGACTCTCCAGAGAAAGAGATAATATTAACCAAAGAGCACAAGGCCGCGCTTAAAAAACTTGCTATAGAAAGACAGGCCAACAGTAAAAATTATTTGATCGATGTTTCCAGGATCACCCATGACAGATTGATCTTATGTGAGCCAGCACCGCTGGCGGAAAAAGATGCGCTATCCGGAGTGGAAATAAATATTTAAGACTGTAACCGCTTACTTAAGCCCAGCTTGTTTTCCTGTTTGCGTTCCTTTTTTTAGCAGCCATGATAATAACCAGCTTTTCTTTATCATCCGCATCACCCCAACGAATAATTTCGTCGACCGTACGGCCGCAACCGATGCATACGTCCTGTCTATCCAGACAACAGTTTCTAACGCAGGGAGATGATACAGGCATTAAATTTAACGTACATTATAATAAATCTTTTCTGAAATCTCATGCCAGGCAGAAACCTGCTTGTAGAATTTATTGTACGAATCATAAATTTTTTGCGCGGCTTTATTTTTTTCTGCCAGCTCACTGACAACATCATGCGACAACTCTTTTAATTTATTTAATACATCATCAGGTAGTCTACGAACATCTACATTATGTTTATTGACCAGGGTATCCAGCGCCGTATTATTTTTTGCCGTGAACTCCAGTGACATATTCTGATTGACTATCTTGCAGGCATTTTCCACGATGCTTTTTAAATCGCCAGGTAAAACTTCAAAAGCTTCTTTATTAATGATCGCTTCCAGTGTAGTACCTGGTTCATGCCAGCCTGGGTAATAATAATATTTAGCGGCTTTATACAACCCAAACGCCAGGTCGTTATATGGGCCTACCCATTCCGTAGCATCGATAGCCCCCGTCTTTAATGAAGTAAATAATTCACCGCCTGGCAAGTTTACTGGTGTGCCGCCTGCACGTTTCAATACTTCACCGCCTAATCCCGGGATACGCATTTTTAATCCTTTGAGATCATTCACATTATTTATTTCTTTATTAAACCAGCCTGCCATCTGTACTGTGGTGTTCCCTGCCGCTGCCGGAATGACACCAAAAGGTTCATACGTTTCTTTCCATAATTCCATGCCACCGCCATAATATAACCACGAGGTCATCTCCTGTGAGTTCATGCCAAAGGGAACGGTAGAAAAAAACTGTGCCTCTTCTATTTTTCCTTTCCAATAGTAGGCTGAACCGTGACCTATTTGCGCGGTGCCGCGTGAAACTGCATCAAACACTTCAAAAGCCGGGATTAATTCACCAGCACCATAGACTTTGACTTCGATACGGCCATCGCTCATTTCGGTAATCAGTTCTGCTAACTGATTTGCGCCCGTACCTAACACCGGAAAATTTTTCGGCCAGGTAGTGACCATCTTCCATTTTATTTTTGTGTCTGCGCTTTTAGTAGTTGTGGCGATTGCCGGCGCTGCCGCTGCGGATGAAACCACTGCACCTACACTTGCCTGTTTAATAAAATCTCGACGTTTCATACTGATACCTTTAAATTATTTATTCTTTAATGAAAAAACTTTATACCGCAGAGACGCTGAGTCGCCGTAAAAAAATGTATGTTTTACCTGAGCCTTCGGCGCATAGCTTTAAAAACCTCTGCGACTCTGCATCTCTGCTGTGAATGCCTTTTTAAGCTGGTGTCAAATTAGCATAAGCCATCACTAGCCATTTACTGCCTTCGGATTCAAAATTAACCTGAACGCGAGCATGACTGCCACTGCCTTCTAAATTCGTCACAATTCCTTCACCAAATTTTTTATGGCTAACGCGTTGCCCGACATATACGCCATTAACTGTTTCAGTAGTTTTGTATTCAGAGGAACTATATTGTGGAGTCGACACTTTATGGCTGGCATTATGCCTGCCTCTTACTTCGTTTATTAGATGCTCAGGAATTTCGCTTATAAATCGCGAGGGTGATGGATACAAATCCTGCCCATATAAACGACGGTGCTCGGCGCAGCTTAACACCAGCTGTTCACGCGCTCGCGTTATGCCCACATAACAGAGCCGACGCTCTTCTTCCAGCTTACCCTCTTCTTCCAGTGAGCGCTGGCTAGGAAACAGGCCTTCTTCCATGCCGACGATAAACACCAGGGGAAATTCCAGACCCTTGGCGCTGTGCATGGTCATCAACTGCACACAGTCATCCCATTCTGCCGCCTGGCCTTCACCCGCTTCTAATGCGGCATGGGTTAAAAACGCCGTCAGCTCATCCATCGGTACGTCCATTTCGGACTGGTCATAATCAAAACCACGCGCCGCGGTAATTAACTCTTCGATATTTTCTACTCGCGCCTGCGCCTTTTCACCTTTTTCTTTTTCATAGTGTTCGATCAATCCAACATTATGCACCACGTGGTCAACTTGCTCATGTAGCGACATCTCACCGGTATCCGCCTGCAGATTCTCGATAAGATCGATGAAACTCAGCAAGGCATTTGACGCCCTTGCCGGCAAGCCTTTGTCCTCAATAATCTGCTTAGTAGCTAACCACATCGGATGATTATACTGCCGGGCGACTTCGCGCACCTTCTCAACACTGCGCTCACCGATGCCGCGTGTTGGCGTGTTAACTACCCGTTCAAAAGACGCGTCATCGTTTACATTATTCATCAGACGTAGATACGCCAGTGCATTTTTAATTTCGGCGCGCTCGAAGAAGCGCATGCCGCCATAAACGCGATAGGGTATTGCCTCACTGACAAACCGTTCCTCAAGCACTCGAGACTGCGCATTTGAACGATACAAAATCGCTACGTCTGCACGCGCGTTGCCCGCCTCGACAAACTGTTTTATTTTATCAACAACAAAATGCGTTTCATCTCGTTCATCATACGCATTATAAAAAATAATGGGCTCGCCATCTTCACCGCTCGACCACAACTTCTTACCCATGCGATCAGCGTTATTATCTATTAGTGCATTCGCTGCCGATAGAATAGTTGTCGTCGACCGATAGTTCTGTTCCAATCGGATAACTTCAGCAGAAGGAAAGTCTTTTTGGAAACGTTGGATATTTTCTACCCGGGCACCACGCCAACCATAGATGGCCTGATCATCATCACCCACGATGAATACTTTGTTTGACTGCCCGGCCAATAGTTGGATAAGGGCATATTGAATAGTATTGGTGTCCTGAAACTCATCGACCAGGATATGCTGAAAACGTTTTTGATAATGTTTCTGTAATGATTCGTTATCTCGGATCAATTCCAGGGTACGTAATAATAGTTCAGCAAAATCTATTACGCCCGCCCGTTCACAGGCTGCCTGGTACGCCGTGTAGATCCTGACCATCTGTTCATAGACGGGATTACGCGAGGTATCGATATGCGATGCACGTTTACCCTCGTCTTTACGTGCATTTATAAATCCCTGTGCCTGTTTTGGTGGCCACTTCGCCTCATCCATGTCCAGCGATTTTAATACTCGACGGATGAGACGGTATTGATCATCAGAGTCCAGGATCTGAAAACTCTGTGGTAACTTCGCTTCTTTCCAGTGATTGCGCAGTAAACGGTGTGCCAGGCCATGAAACGTTCCGACCCACATACCGGTAACCGGTAGTCCCTGCAAATCGGCTACCCGCTGGCGCATCTCTGCTGCCGCTTTATTGGTAAATGTAACGGCAAAAATATTAAACGGTGAAACGCCTTCTACCTGGTTTAACCAGGCGATGCGATGTACCAGCACGCGGGTCTTACCACTGCCCGCGCCTGCCAGTACCAGCATATGCTCAGGCGGCCCAGTAACCGCGCCGCGTTGTGCGTCATTTAAATTATTTAATATATGCGAAACATCTGCATGTTCAGCCTGTTCTACAATCTGTTGTAGGACCTTATCTGGGGCTTCTGGCATTTTCTCGACTGACATTTATAGTATGTTCTATGAATTTATGTAACGGTTATTCTACTGCCTGAATTCAACTTTAAACAGTGATATTCCGGCTTTATCCATAACCACTAAAAGCTGCTGCCAATTTCAATATAGATAAGGTCATCTCCTATATCCTTATCAAAACCATGTGCGTATCCTGCACGCGTACGCAACGTTAGATAGTAGAACAGGTTAATATCAGCAGTCAGCTCTATCCCGGCACTGGAGTAATAGGTCTCTGGCGAATCATAATAGGCGCTACCCGTTTCTGCAAAAACCGTACCATACCACTGCATGATACCGACTGGCGGTGCCATAATACCTTTTTCAGTCCGTTGTATTGGAAAACGCCATTCAGCGGTAAGTAATTGTGTTCGCCGCCCCTGTAACTGAGGCAAGCCCTCACTATAACCACGCAACGCATAATTTCGTCGATTAAAAACAGCCTCATTACTCGTCCCAAACAGCACGTTTACTGCATCGTCATTATAACCTTCACCACCCAGCTGAAACTCTCGCGGCTGCTCCGTGCCCCATCCCTGTAAAAATCGCAAAGCAAAAACACTTTCTTTTCCTGTGCGGATATATTGTCTCCAGTCAAAAGTGTATACCTGTCCTGTATAGTAGGAACTTAACGTGTCGCTATCTTCTGCAACCAATCTCAGCTTCATGCCATCGACCAGACTTATCGATAACGGATTATATTTAGACGTGTTATACAGCCATGCCACCCCCAGAAGATTGTCTTCAAAATTTTCTAAGGGTACTGCGCCTGGCGCCAACTCAGCATCAGCTGTTACATCATAGATCAGACTAAATAATATATTCGACTGTTTTTGTATATAAAGATCAGGAAATGCCAGTACTGCACTTGCAATACTGCGATTTGAAACACGTTCCTGATTCCCACTAGCATCTAGCGTGATCTCATTCAGCCTTACTGCTGAGAGAAAAAATCGATCGGCATATGCATAACCTAATTGCCCTGCCGGCATGTCTAATTTCGTATCATAAGTGGCAGTTATAGAATAGTTATGAATGCCCAGTGCATCACCACCGGTTGTAGTTAACCCAAATTCCGATCTCTGTTCACTAAATTGCAGCACCGGAAACCACCAGCGAGGATACATGTTGCTTAAGGCCGAATAATTTTTTTGTTTATGTGACGCAACTTCGTAATCAATGGGTTTTAGATGATCGTCTACAAACGTAACGGCATCGGTCCGCGCCTCGGCTTCGGTTAATTTATAGACGGCATAACCTTCGGCGCTATAACCAGCATAATAGATATCGCCGTTTACACTTGCCTGGCTTGACTGAAAAGCGCCGCCGATAAGGTTAGTTATCTGTTCGACCTTAGCCGTCTCAATATAATACCGGTGCAAATTATAAACACCATTACTCTCCATGCTAAACAAAATATTACCCTCCGGAGAAAATTGAGGATTCGCCGTAATACTTACGCCTGCTGTTATTTTTTTCCATTGCCTGTCAGTTATATCAAACAGCTCCAGGTTCCAACCATCGCCTCGACGCCATATTGATGCGACGACCTGTTTACCATCCGGTGACACGTCAATCTGTCCGATTATTTCACCGTCACTTGCCTGCCACAACACCTGTTGTAACTGCGCACGTTTATCTAATAACTGCAATTCAAATCGTCCAGCATCATTCTTCACTGCAGCCATCTGCACGCCATCAGGAAACCAGCTTGCAAATAGATAGCGGCCACATTCCGTCAGCCGTGTTATTTTATTTTCGTCTTTATCATATAAATATATGTCTTTATAAACCGTATAGTTATTACAGAATTCATTTTGGGTAAGTAACAGGCCCGCTTCTGGATGGATGTCCAGATCTGCGCCATTATTTAGATCGATAAGTTCTTTCGAATTACCATTGGCATCGACATGCATCAAACTTGCACGTTTATAACCGCCATTGCGTACATAATAAATTTCATCGCCCGACTTAGTTGAAACCGTACGCACTGAATCTGTTCGATATGCATCTGTTGATAGCTGTATAACTGGCGTCACACCTTTCGCTTTTATCTCATCGATCTGTGGTTGAAACTTTGCTTCTAGCCATTGTTGATACTCTTGCCATAATGGGGTTAGTTTTTTTCCTAATGTTTGCTTCGCATTGGTATTGATAAAAAATGGAAACAAGTTATCTCCGTACTCTTCTACCCATTCCTGCAACTTATCTTCACCGTATTTCTCAACGATAAAGGTCATAAAATAAACGCCGTAAAGATAGCGTGTAGTTCCTGCTGGCCATGTCTTCACAGGCAGGTTTACGTGAGAGATCGGCTGCAATCCTTTTGCCACCTCTTCTCGCATCATTGAAGCAAACATCGTACTCTGGCCACGGCCAATACCACGCTCCGGATATGTTTCCTTATAGGTTGCCAGGCCTTCTGTCACCCATGCCGGTTGAAACAGATTTGGAAACAGTAAAAAAAAGCGTCCAAATATTTTTCTTAGATATTCTGGTGAGCCAGCACTCTTATCCAAATGGATGATATGAGTGTATTCGTGAATTATTAAAGTGCTTAACCAGTCATCAAAATCTTCCAGCGTATCAATACTGGTTGGCGGCGCTAGATATAAAACGGTGCGGTTAAAAAAGATGGGCGTAGCGAAACCATTAGGCTGATCGGTTTCATCACTGAGGATGACATGTGTTTTTTCTTTGGGATTCCAGTTTAGTTCTTTTGTTAAGCGTTGATGTGCGGCTTCGGTTATAGCTAAAGCTTTTTCTGCAATGGTTTTATTGCCATCGGCATAGTGCACGTAGAGATGTTCGCTTTCGATGGTCTTCCAGCTCAGGCCTGGATCTACAGCAAAAACATCCTTACTAAATAATATAAAACAACAAACACTAAAGACTAATAGTTGTTTCAACTTTAAGACGACCTTATTTTCTAAGGCCGTAAATTATAAACAAACCACCGGTCACACCAAAAACCCACGACAAAACTGGCGCACCTAGTATCAATGGAACAGAACTTGCCAATGCATAAACAACAGAGGACGCAATCAACAATCCCGAACCGCTAATAACGATTAAACTGCGCTGGTGATTTTGATTTAACTGTTGACGAATCTTATTGATTTCATCAATCTGCTTTAGATGATATTCGCCACCGGCATATGCTTTAAGACTTTTATAAACCAGGCCTGGCATCTCTGGCATCTTCTCTAATAAATAGGGCAAATCATCTTTAATATTTCGCAATAAAGCACGTGGCCCAACCTGTTCTTCCATCCAGTTTTCCAGGAACGGTTTCGCTGTTTTCCACAGATCAAGATCGGGATATAACTGACGACCTAAGCCTTCGATATTTAACAACGTCTTCTGCAGCAGAACCAATTGCGGCTGCACTTCCATATTAAAACGCCGCGCAGTCTGAAATAATCGTAACAGTAACTGACCAAAAGAAATTTCTTTTAAGGGTTTCTCAAATATAGGCTCACACACACTGCGTATGGCAGACTCAAATTCATCAACACGCGTATGCGAGGGTACCCAGCCCGACTCGACATGAAGCTTTGCTACTTTATAATAGTCGCGTTGAAAAAACGCCAGAAAGTTTTCTGCCAGATAACGCTTATCAGTCTGACTCAATGTCCCCATGATGCCGAAATCAACCGCGATATATTTTGGCGCTTTAGGGTTATCGGTATCGACAAAAATATTACCGGGATGCATGTCCGCATGGAAAAAATTGTGCGAGAACACCTGGGTGAAAAATATTTCCACGCCCATGGCAGCCAGCCGCTCCATGTCCGTTCCCTGCTCCCGCAATGATTCGGTATCTCGAATTGACGTACCGTAAATCCTCTCCATAACCAGCACATTTTTACGTACATAATCCCAATGTATCTCTGGCACGTATAAATCATTCGACCCATCAAAATTTCTACGTAGCTGGCTTGCGTTGGCTGCTTCACGAAGTAAGTCGAGTTCATCGATAATGGTTTTTTCATATTCAGCAACAACTTCAACGGGACGTAAACGTCTAAGTTGTGATGAATATTTAGCCGCTAGCTCGGCGATAATATATAACAGTGAAATGTCTCGTTTAATAACCGGCAGCACGTCCGGACGTAAAACTTTTACGACAACATCTTCACCCGTTTTTAGTACTGCGGCATGCACCTGTGCTATCGAAGCAGAAGCCAGTGGTTGTTCGTCAAAGTCTTCAAATAACTCCGTTACCGATTTACCAAAAGCTTTTTCGATTATTTTTCTGGCCTGATCACCTGGAAAAGGCGGCACATTATCCTGCAGACTCTGTAACTCATCAGCAATATCATCTGCCAGTAAATCGCGCCGTGTTGATAACATCTGGCCAAATTTAATAAAGATTGGCCCTAGATCTTCCAGCGCTTCACGCATGCGAACGGCGCGAGGTTTACGCTTGCGACGAAACCAGTTCCACGGGAACAGATAAATAATAAAACGAAAGGGTCGGAACAGGTGGGTGGTAAAAACGATGTCATCAAGGCCATGTCGCATTAACACCCAGTTGATGTGTAACATACGAATAAATTGACCTGGCGTTAATATTGGCATTTTGTTTTTTATATGTAGTTACTTTTTAATAGTCTATTTGGATAAAGTTTTTATTTTTGCCTGTAAGCGATCGACATCATCTCTTAACTGGTCAACGTCATCATTAAAAATATTTAATTCTGTTTCAGTGATCACGTCTCGGCTTTCTTCCTGTAGATATTCGCTAACACTACTGGATACCGATTTAATAACGTCTTTTCCCCACCCGCCTATTTTTTTTCCTGACTGCTGGATCTGGTAAGCAAAAGTGTCGCCAACTATATCAGCCAACGGTTCAGACCAGTCGATATCCATCTGTGAAAATACGTTTTTAAACTGGTGGCCAAGCCGCGTATCGCCGCTAATTTCAACTTCCCCTTTTAATAGCAGCGTAGCGGCATCGGAAACTATTCCCATTTTAAATAGTGCCATCGGCGTGCCACGTAAGGTGGTATCAACTTCACCCTCATATTCTGTACTCACCTGTATGCATTTACCGTCAGGCAACATATAAAGCACCTTGTTTATGCCAATAATCTCTAACTTGATAACCTTGCCACTAAAGACTTCCAGCTTGTCCAGCATTTCAGGGTCTAATGCCAGGTATCGATTAATAACAGTTTCAACGATTAACATAAAAGACTGTTACAGCTTAAAACCTTTATGCAGGGCAACGATACCACCGGTCATATTGTGGTAAGTACATCGTTCGAAACCAGCAACTTTCATCATCTGTTTTAATGTTTCCTGGTCAGGATGCATACGGATCGATTCTGCGAGATAGCGATAGCTGTCTTCATCATTGGCTATCAATTTACCCAATTTAGGCAGGATATTAAATGAATAAAAATCATACATCTTATTCAGCCCAGGCGTTGTCGGTTTAGAAAATTCTAAAATCAACAAACGGCCACCCGGTTTTAATACGCGATACATGGATTGCAGCGCTTTATCCTGATGCGTTACGTTACGCAAACCAAAGGCGATGGTTATACAGTCAAAACTATTATCTTCAAACGGTAGCTCTTCTGCATTTGCTTCAACAAAATCGATGTTACCCGCATAACCTTTATCAAGCAGGCGCTTGCGTCCTTCTTCCAGCATCGCTGCATTTATATCGGAAATAATAATTTTACCCGTGGGGCCCACCTGCTTTGACATCTGCATGGTCAGGTCACCCGTACCGCCGGCGACATCCAGTGCCATATCACCCGGTTTTAGCCCGGTGTGCTGCATGGCGATTTTTTTCCAGATGCGATGTACACCAAAAGACATGACATCATTCATGATGTCATATTTACTGGCGACAGAATCAAACACGCCAGCAACTAAACTTTCTTTTAGGTTTTCATCGACGCTCTTATAGCCAAAATGGGTTTCTTTTTTCTTCATGTCTAATCTATTTTTCTGCGTTCATGCCCAGCTGCTTTTAAACGATCAAGATAATCCTGCCACTTTTCTTCATACTTCGAGCCTAGTTCGTACAGATAGTCCCAGGTATAAATTCCCGTGTCATGTTTATCATCAAACATAAACTTCAGCGCATAGTTGCCCTGCGGCTCGATGGCGTCGATAGTCACTTCTTCTTTATTTAGCTGCAGGATCTCCTGACCCGGGCCATGACCGGTTACTTCTGCTGAAGGTGAATATACACGTAAATACTCACACGGTAGTTGATGTACGACACCATCTTCATACTCAATTTCTAAAACACGACTTTTCTGATGTAAATTTATATTGCTTGGTCTAGACATAATTTTTCTCTGGTTCACTGAATAAATTCACCATTCAGTATGTTCTCTATATTAACGAATTAAAGACGCTTTTGATTTACAGGATATACCGGCTTAAATCTTCATCTTTAATTAACTCGCTTAAACTGTTATTAACGTATTCCGCATCGATCACTATCGACTCACCGGTGTTATCCGGCGCAGAATACGAGATCTCTTCCAGTAATCGTTCCATAATCGTATGTAATCGCCTCGCGCCGATGTTTTCTGCGTTTTCATTCACATCAAAAGCAGATTTTGCGATCTGTTTTACCCCGTCTTCAGTAAAACTAAGATCCAGCCCCTCGGTCTTCATCAGGGCTTTATACTGCACTGTCAAAGCCGCATCCGGTTCAGTCAGTATCCGTTCAAAGTCTTCCGCATTTAGTGCACTGAGCTCGACGCGAATTGGTAAACGCCCCTGCAGCTCAGGGATAAGATCGCTGGGTTTGGTCAAGTGAAAAGCGCCAGAAGCAATAAATAAAATATGATCGGTTTTTACCATGCCATATTTGGTTGTCACCGTGCAGCCTTCCACCAGTGGCAGCAGGTCACGCTGTACGCCTTCGCGAGAAACATCGGCGCCACCGCCACTTTCAGCACGTCTTGCCACTTTATCTATCTCATCGATAAACACGATGCCATTCTGCTCAGCATTCTCCAGTGCCCGGGTTTTAATCTCGTCTTCTTTAAGCAGCTTGCCCGCTTCTTCATCAAGAATAACTTTACGCGCTTTGGAAATACGCATCTTGCTGGTTTTTTTCTTATCACTACCCATGTTCTGGAACATGCCCTGTAACTGGGACGTCATCTCTTCCATGCCTGGTGGCGCCATGATCTCTACACCAATAGCGGCGGCCGAGACTTCCATTTCTACTTCCTTATCGTCCAGCTCACCATTGCGCAATTTCTCCCTGAATTTCTGACGGGTCGCATTTTCACTATCTTTTTCAGGTTCGCCAAACTCGTTTCTGGCCGGTGGTAACAAAGCGTCTAATATACGATCTTCCGCCGCCTGTTCTGCCAGATGGCTCACTTTCGCCATCTCCTGCTCACGCGTGGTTTTTATCGACATATCGACAAGATCGCGAATGATAGTGTCAACTTCACGGCCAACATAGCCAACTTCGGTGAACTTCGTTGCTTCAACTTTAACAAAAGGGGCGTTTGCAAGATGCGCCAGGCGACGTGCTATTTCAGTTTTACCAACGCCAGTAGGGCCAATCATTAAAATATTTTTCGGCGTAATCTCATTTCTCAGCTCTTCATCAACTTGCATCCGACGCCAGCGATTACGCAACGCAATCGCCACGGCGCGTTTTGCATCGTTCTGACCAATGATATGTTTATTTAATTCCTGAACAATCTCGCGTGGCGTCATTTCAGACATATATCTCAAACCTTCTATAAAATACGGTAACTTGTGGTTAATGGCGGCTAAAATAGCCTTTATCTAACGATCTATAAAAATCATTTTTTTAAATCTCTTCTAATGTGCGTGTATGATTGGTGTAAATACAGATATCACCCGCAATCTCCAAACTTTTCTCCACAATATCCCTGGCCGAGAGTTCCGTACTGTTAAACAAAGCCCTGGCGGCAGATTGCGCATAAGGACCACCCGAACCGATGGCAATCAAGTCATCATACGCTTCAATCACATCGCCCGTACCAGAAACCAGCAAAGAGGCCTCTTTATCAGCGACGATTAGCATGGCTTCAAGTTTGCGCAGAACGCGATCCGTTCGCCAGTCTTTAGCCAGCTCAACAGCCGCTCGCTTTAACTGGCCACTATGACGCTCAAGCATGGCTTCAAAACGCTCTAATAATGTAAAAGCATCAGCAGTAGCGCCAGCGAAACCGACAATCACCTTATCACCATAAATTTTTCGCACTTTTGTGGCGTTACCTTTCATTACTGTATGGCCCAGTGTTACCTGACCATCGCCACCAACAACGACTTTGCCGCCACGGCGTACAGTGAGAATGGTTGTTCCGTGAAATGTTTCCACTTTTAACTCCGAAAATGAGGTATTTGCGACAGGGTTATATTGCCGGTGCCTAAAAGGCTGAATTTTACACTATGGAGGGGGATGCTCATACCATGAGTGGGCTGGGGTTACTTTGTTTGTTTAATGCCTCTAATCTATTATTGATGCACTCTAATTAGATTTCAAGTCTCGCCATTGATGACCCTACTAATCATTGCTGGCCTTACTTTCTGTAGCGTTTCTTTTTTGATGCGGTGCTTTCAATGCTACGGCTGTGGTCGTTCGAATGTCCATTGCTTATCGTCAGACAATGCCTTAACAAATTTATAACCACCCAGTTTAAACTTTTTAATGTCTTCTGACCTTTCAATTCGATTACGAATAATATAATCGGTCATCATGCCACGCGCACGTTTGGCAAAAATAGCGACGATTCGTGTTTTCCCATCCCTGGTTTCTTTAAAGTTTATATTTAACAATCGGCCTTCTAATAATTTTGGTTTAACAGATTTAAAATATTCATTCGATGCCAGATTGACCAACACCGGTTCCTTCTGTTTTTTAAGTTCTTTGTTTAGGCTTTTAGTAATGCGATCATCCCAGAACTGATACAAGTTTTCACCACGTGCATTTTTCAGTTTGGTTTTCATCTCCAGTCGATACGGCTGAATTAAATCCAGCGGCCTTAAACAACCGTATAAACCAGACAAAATTCTTAAATGCTCTTGCGCATAGCTATAATCATCTTCGGTAAAATCTTTAAGTTCCAACCCGCCATATACATCACCTTTAAATGCAAAAATTGCCTGCTTGGCGTTTTTAGTCGTAAACGGTGTGCTAAATGATTTGAAACGGCCCACGTTTAAGTTTGCAATGTTTTCACTAACGGTCATCATTTCCTGAATCTGTTTACTGTTTATTTTTTTTAGCTCTTTTATTAATAATTCAGAATCATTTAAATCCGCTGGTTTGCTGTGTTTTTTTGATAACGGCGGCTCAATAAAGTCCTGACCTTTTGATGGTGATAGTGTGATTAACATTGATTTCTCAGCTTATTGTCTTTGTGATTTATTACTAATTATACAACGTCATTATAATACACCGCATGGCTAGTCAAAAACCTCGCGCTATTTATGTCTATTACAACTTTTGAACTATTATTTTTTTCTTGCGCGCGGGTGCGCGCTGTCATAAACACCAGCAAGATGCTGGAAATCAAGATGGGTATATATCTGTGTGGTACTCAGATTAGCGTGGCCAAGTAATTCCTGTACGGCTCGCAGGTCTTTTGATGACTCCAGGATATGTGAAGCAAACGAATGGCGTAGCATGTGCGGATAAACGTTAGTGTTTAAACCCTGGGTTAATGCCATTTTTTTTAGTCGCTTCTGTATGCTGCTATTACTTAAACGACTACCACGCAGACTGACAAACAATGCCTGTTCGCTTTCGTTAGCCAGTAACTTACGAATTTGTAACCAGTTGTTTATGGCTTGTTTTGCTTTACAGCCAAAAGGAATCTGTCGTTGCTTTTGACCTTTACCTGTTACTCTTATTGTTTGTTGCTGCCAGTCTACATCGGCTAAATTTAAACCGCTTACTTCTGACAAACGCAGGCCGCAGGCATATATCAATTCTATTAATGCCACATCCCGAATTGTTAAATCATTGTTACCTGAATCGTTGTCTTTCAAATTCGGCTTAAATGAATCAACGTTTAACAATTGACTAATTTCATCTACGTTTAATGTTTTCGGTAATCGCTTTGCTGCTTTTGGTGCTGGAATACCTATAGCCGGGTTATGTGTCGCGCGATGAAAACGGCAGAAAAAATTAAACAGGCTCCTAATCGTAGATAACCATCGCTGTAAGCTTTTGCCGGACAATCCCTGGCGATGTAACTTTGCTACACACTTCCTGATATCTGCCTGGCTGATGTCGTCCCAGTTAATAACTTTTGCTTCATCGCACTCCAGACAATGGAGAAGGTGTTTTATATCACGCCGATAAGCAGAAACGGTATGCGGCGAGTAACGTCGCTCGGATTCTAGATAACTATAAAATCTATCCAGATCATACTTTAACGTTTCGGCTGGCATTTTAGAAAAGCTTAACTTTCTAACTGAACCGCAAGTGAAGCGCTGATCAGCTCACCGATCTGTGAAAGAAAATCGGTGCCTATTGACGGGTTAAAACGATTGATGTCTTTCGAGCCTAAACCTATCAGACCCAGGTTTGCTCCTGACACCAGTGGAATGATAGCCACTGAATTAATATCGCCTGAAATATCGTCAAACAAAAAATCTTTTTGTTCCTTTGTCGCTTTACCACACACGATATTTTTTTGTTCGAGCATAGTCTTAAACGCTTTTAGCGCATCTTCACCGGCATCAACAAATAATCCGGAGGATTGTTCAATGCGCTGCCTGTCGTTACTAAATAATTTTACAACTGCAAAATCAGCGGCCAGTTCATTCGATAGAACATCGAGCACCGTACTGACAACGTCATCAAGATCGCGCGAGGAAAGCAGGTTCAGCGCAAGCCCATGACGACTTTTTGCTAAACGTTCATTATCTCTAGCCACATCCATTAACTCACACAGGCGATTCTCCTGTACCTGATTCTTCTCGCGCAATACTGCAACCTGCCTTTCGATTAACGAAACGGCCTTTCCAGTATCGTGAGGAACATCAAGTACTGCTAACAATTCTGGATGACGCTGTAGTATGTCCGTATTCTCTCTTATCAAACTGATAAGCTCTAGATCTGTTGCCAGTTGCTTCTCGTGAGCCATAGCTGAGTCTTCGTTTATTGAATCTTTTTTTATTATTTTTGTTTTCATTTCACTCACTGTCAATTTGCCCCTGAAAAACCGTTGTTGCCGGCCCTGTCATTAATAATTTTTGCCCTTCACCCGGCCATCGGATAGATAAATCGCCACCATGGAGCCGCACCCTAACCTGGTCATCTAATTTGCCTAACATACGACCTACTGCTACCGCTGCACATGCGCCTGTACCACAGGCCAATGTCTCTCCCGCTCCACGCTCATACACACGTAAACGTATCTCAGCACGATTAATAATTTCCATAAAACCTACATTCACACGTTGTGGAAATTGTTTATGTCTTTCGATCGCTGCGCCTATTTTTTCGACATCGGCAGTATCAACATCGTCCACCTGTAACACGACATGTGGATTTCCCATCGATACAGCACCTATAGCATATTCAGCGTCATTCACCATGAGATAATACGTTTCCACCTGGGTTTCCGTTAAAAAGGGCAAACTTTTCGGCTGAAAATCTGGCACCCCCATATCAACCGTTACCTGGTCCCCATCTACCGCCAGCTCAATCAGACCGCCCGCAGTTTCTACCGGGATGACCGTATTTGTCGTTAGTCCCTTGTCTCTGACAAATAAGGCAAAACAACGTGCCCCATTGCCACATTGCTCAACTTCTCCGCCGTCGGCGTTAAATATTCTATATCTGAATTCCGCATCTGGATTCGTCGCTTTTTCGACCAGCAATAGCTGGTCACAACCGATGCCAAAATGGCGATCTGCTATCGCTGTAATCTGCTCGGTTGACAGCTCTATCGACTGGGAAATAGCATCGATAACAACAAAGTCGTTACCCAGTCCATGCATTTTTGTAAATTCAATAACCATTAAAATCTTTTAGCGCCTCAAAAAGCCTCTCATTAACCTTAAAATAATGCTTCAACTCAAGTTTTGAGCATACCCTGTGACTCACCATAATGGCAATCAGATTTATTGCTAAAGATGGCTTTTATGTTAATATCAGACATACGTCTAACTAATAGGTCAATATATCATGTCTCTTGCAGAAAATATCCAAAACTTTCAGGATGAATTTATTCCTACCATTCCTGAAGCTACCCTCAACACCCTGATGTCTGAGCTACAGAGCCTTATTGCATCAGGCATTGCAGAAAAGTCAATTAAGCAAGGTGATACCTTTCCAGATTTTGTTTTACCTAATGCCAATAATAAGCCACTCCAGCTAGACGCATTTCTTAAAGATGGTCCGTTGGTAATCAGTTTCTACCGAGGCGCATGGTGCCCTTACTGTAATCTTGAGATTAATGCACTGCAGAAACGTCTGCCCGACATTACCGCGACAGGCGGACAACTGGTGGTCATCTCGCCACAAACACCCGATAAATCTGTTGATCAGGTCGCTAATTCACAACTTACTTTTGAAGTATTAAGCGACATTGAGAACAAACTGGCCAAAGAATGCGGACTGGTTTTTACCTTGCCTGAATCATTACGGCCGATTTACAACGCATGGCAAATTGATATCCCTGGTCATAATGGCAACGACAGTTTTGAGCTGCCTATTCCAGCAACCTACATTATCGACACCAAAGGCAAAATTCGTTACGTTTTTGCTGACATGGATTACACCAAAAGACTCGAACCTGACGTTATTATCGAACAGCTTAAAAAACTCTAAGCTAAAGCACCCTGGGCTTACTGGCTCTTTGCAGAATACGACCACCATGGATGGTGGAAGTACAAATATTGTATCATTACATGGATGTAACTTATTAGGGCAATGCAGGAGCAGTTGCCGAGGAGCAAATATCCGTCCGTACATCCTGTACATAACCGCACCGCCTTCCTGGCTCTTTGCGGAATACCGTACATCCTGTACATAAAAAAGCCGCCCCTAAGGGCGGCTGCATCACCAAGCAAGTAGTATTTTTCCTAAATACTACGGAACAAATTTTTATTCACCGGGAACGGTTGATAAACCAAGAATTTCCCAATCCTGCATACCACCACGGTACCATTTAATCTTATGTGATGGATAACCAAGTTTTAGCAGATTTAAAATATTATTAGGTGATTGACCACACCACATACCATTACAGAACATAACCAAAGTTTTGGCGTTACTGAAGTTCAACAGGCCTTCGCTCTCGGATACACCAAACTCACTTTCCAATATTTCAAGGATAGAAATCGGGTCGGCGCCTTTTGCTGGATTCAGCTTTGTCCATGGAATATTTTTTGCACCTGGAATCGTACCTTTTTTCACCCAGTCAGGTGTGCGTGAATCAACCACTAAAATAGAACTATCACCACCAGACATCTTAGCGATGTAATCGATTACTTCAAGCTCAGCAATAGTTTCAACACCTGGCGCTAAAATGGCAGGCTGAATACAAAATGGTGGGCATGGTCGTGAGGTTTTAGCAAAAGCAGGATTAACCGTATTTTTGTTATCCTGATTACGAGTGATTTTTACATCTGTCCCATTATGTTTAACTGTTACGTCCATCATGCCTTTTACTATAGCGACAGGTTTACCAGCACTAACATTGGCAGAAAATACTAAGCTTGCAGCGAACGCTGCTACTAAAAATTTTGATTTCATCATTCAAGGACTCCTCAGAGCAAAGTTTGTTTATTGGTTTTTTGTTATCTAAATTTATATATTCAGACTTCCAGTCTATTTATTCACACAGAACAGCTGGATTATTCGCAATCAGGCTCTTCCTCTTCTGTTTTTTTATCTCCCTCTTCTGTTTTTTTATCATCATTTCCATCACTATCGCTATCGCCATACACAGCTCTAGGGGTAAGCTCGACGCCGTTGACCGCAGCATAAGAAGGGGCGCAAACACCTATCAACAATAAAAAGGGAATTACTTTAATTAACAGGTTCATTAACGGCTCCAAATTATCTTTTACGTCTCGTTTGAAAAGAATAACAGAGTAAATTAATAAAAATAGGACAAAATGGCATGTTTTGCAAAAAAACATGCCGTATTTGTCAGTTTTTATCTGACAGATACGGCATGACTAGCCATGGTAAACACTTTGATTTACTCTTTTATTGCAAAAGCAGAACGAGGCTTTTTATTTGCAGCAAACGATGTTGATAGAAAACAGGCCAGGGTTAAACGTTCGCCGCTTTCAACTTTAGTCACCTGATGTGGAACACTGCAATTATTTACCAACGCCATGTGGGCCTGCGGCTTATATGATTGCCGCTCACTGGTCTGGAAACGACCGCCACTATAATCATCACTGAAGTGAAAAACGATCGTTGCCAGATAATCCGGACTGCTATCCTGATCCTTGTGCTCACCAATATAATCATCCTTCTGTAAACGATTCGCCTGACATCGGCGTAGGCACAATCTATCGGTCCCGGTGAAACACTGGTAAAAACGGCGCATTTTCTGACTCATCACAATGGCCTCTACATGCCTGGACAAGTCATTCAATGCCTCGGGAGATTCAATATCATTAAAGTATCTACTTACCCAAACCGAATGGCTTTCACTGGCATCCCCACCTATGATGTGCTCATATTCACTGCGTGCAAGCAAATCGGCCAGCTGCTGCCATTCCTGTTTGCTTAAGGGTATTTCCTTTTCTTCAAACAATAAGGTTGCTTGCTCGTCGAGATCAAATTTTTTTTCATTACGAAGTTGTACGTTCATGTCTTTAAATAGTCGTCTCTATTATTAGCATCAGTCATTTAAAACTGATTCATCAGAAAAAAGTTGTTCTATGGTTTCACGCTGACGAATGACCTGAAATTTTTCGCCATCAACCATAACTTCAGCTGCGCGCGGACGTGAGTTATAGTTTGAGCTCATGGTAAAACCATATGCTCCCGCTGAGCGCACTGCCAGCAGATCACCCTGTTCGATTGCCAGCTCTCTTTCTTTTCCTAGAAAATCACCGGTTTCACAGATTGGGCCGACAACATCATAAACTTTCGATGGCACCTGTGATGAAGCCGAATGAGAAACTACGGGCTCGATGGCCATCCAGGCCTGATATAGCGCAGGGCGCATCAAATCATTCATTGCCGCATCGACTACCGCGAAGTTTTTTTCTGCAGTATGTTTTAGATACAACACCTGGGTTAATAATATACCGGCATTACCGACTATCGCGCGGCCAGGTTCGATCAAAATCTCAAAATGTCGACCGGCCAGTCGTTGCAACACTGCGGCCATCTGCTCTTCCGGTAGCGGTGGCGTTTCATCTTGATAACGAATACCCAGGCCACCCCCTAAATCCAGGTGATGAAGCTCGATATTTATTTCTGCCAGACGGTCAACCAGCGCCAGTACGCGATCCAGTGCATCAACAAATGGGGTTATTTCGGTCAATTGAGAGCCTATGTGACAATCGACCCCTGTTACCTTTAGATGCTCGGAATCAGCGATAGACTGATATACCGCTACCGCCTCATCAATGGCGATACCAAACTTATTATCTTTTAGTCCGGTGGATATGTAAGGATGCGTTTTTGCATCGACATCGGGATTAACACGTAAAGACACGGGCGCCTGTACACCTTTGCCAGCAGCCACCTGCTCTAACAATTTAAGCTCTGCCTGCGACTCCACATTAAAACATCGAATGCCCACATCCAGTGCGCGTGCCATTTCTTCTGCGGTTTTGCCGACCCCTGAAAATACAATCTTATCGGCACTTCCACCCGCTCGAAGAACACGTTCAAGCTCGCCCATTGAAACGATATCAAAACCTGAACCCAGTCTCGCCAGCACATTTAGTACGGCTAGATTCGAATTCGCTTTTACAGCATAACAAACCAGATGTGGCTGCTCGCCAAGCGCTGAATCAAACGCTTTCCAGTGCCGCTCTATAGTGGCGCGCGAATACACATAACAGGGCGTACCCCATGCATCGATGTTGGCCGTTATATCCACATCTTCTGCCCACAGCCGGCCTTCTTTGTAATTAAAATAATCCATCGTTATGCTTTTTGTTTAAGCGCCTTTGTTTGTTTTCTGGGCGGACTGATCAGTATTTTTTTCAGGCAAATATAAATCACCCTGCATGCCACAGGAAGACAATATCAATAATGAGAATAAGACTAAAATTTTCACCGCGTTCAAATAAATTACTTTTATCGTTGTTAAATGATTATTATTGCAATATTCGATTAACAACGAAACCTATTTTTATAGATCCCGTGAAATAATACCCATAGAAATTTAATATTATGTCTGAACTTGATTCCATCATTATCGAAACTCAACCGCATCCCGATGCCGCCATCATCTGGTTACACGGTTTAGGTGCCGACGGTAATGACTTTGTACCGATCGTTGAACAGTTACAACTGCCATCACATCTCGCACTTCGTTTTATCTTTCCTCATGCCCCGGTAAGACCTATCACCATCAACCAGGGATATCAGATGCCTGGCTGGTATGACATCAGCAGTCTCTCCATCGTTGAAAACGAGGATGAAGAAGGCATAAAAGAGTCTTCTGCTATTTTAAGTGAGCTCTGCCAGGAACAGGAAGCCAATGGCATAGCCAGCAGCAGAATTA
This sequence comes from uncultured Gammaproteobacteria bacterium, assembly GCA_913065105.1. Lineage (GTDB taxonomy): Bacteria > Pseudomonadota > Gammaproteobacteria > SZUA-229 > SZUA-229. Next base: position 22,530 of record CAJXZZ010000009.1, read on the forward strand.
TTGTTGCCGGTTTCTCTCAGGGTGGCGCTATTGCGCTGCACTGCGGCTGCCGTTACCCAAGACCGCTGGGCGGTATCATTGCGTTATCCACTTATCTCGCTTTGCCCGGGTCACTGGAAGATGAGATAAGTGATCAGCTAACCGAGGTGCCCATTTTCATGGCTCATGGCAGGCAGGATGATGTCGTTGATTATGAGTACGGCAAACAGAGTTTGGAACAGTTAGAGGCCTATGATATTGAAATCCAATGGAATGAATATGATATGGGTCATGCTGTTTGTTTGGAAGAAATACAACACATTCGCCAATGGCTTACAGAGCAGCTATAACCTGATTTCTGGTTTCAACGTCTAAAACCCTATCTTTCAACAATATACTTTAAGAATAAACTCGCCTTTATCAGACAGTTTGACTATTATTTAACAATGTAGAGTACGTAATATACATACTGATAACTTTTTACTAGCCGTTTTTAACTGATGGATAAAACCGAATTAAAACTTAGCGTTGATCTTACCCCTGCCGAGCCTCTGTGGAAGCTTGCACCTACTCGCGATGAAAATGGCGGTCCGGTCAGCGATGTATTGATTATTATCCCCAAACTTAAAACACAATCCGAACAATATATTAAAGATACCCTGGCAAATATTGAATTTGCACTGAAACAGTTTAGTAATGAAATTTTGTTTGCCAACGTTGATATGAAACTAAATACCCTGTGGGTTTCCTTCAAAGCGGTACCCGGCGTTTATGTCGATATCGTCTCAACGTTAAGAGCCCATGTTCCAGAAGCTGTCCTTGTGGGTGATACTCACTCTCGCTTAAACAAAGATTAATCGATTAGGAATAATATGTCACAACCTGCCATGGATGCCAACGCATTCGCCGAAATGAAAGAGCTGATGGGTGACACATTTAAAGAAGTTGTTTCTTTATGTGCTCAAAGCCTGCCTGAACAATTAAGCAATATCGAACGTGCAATAAAAGATCAGAACGCCGAAACCTTATTTTCTATCTCCCACAAAATGAAAAGCTCCTGTGGCAGCATTGGCGCCTTTGGACTTGCTGAAAAAGCAGAGGCCATAGAATTAATTAGCCGCGATGGTTCAACGGATATACCAGAACCAGCCATCAACAATTTACGTGATGCTACCGGGCAAGTTTTATTGATATTAAACGCCGAATTAAATGATTAGAATCTAACTTAAGGAATTGCGGTATTCGACCGGCGATTTCCCTGTCCATTTTTTAAACGCTCGTGAAAAAGCACTTTGTTCTGAGAACCCTATTAAAAAAGCAATATCACTCATCCGATTCATCGGGTTTTCTATATATTGTTTTGCAACCATTTCACGGACGCTATCTAATAAAAATCTGAATGTAGTTTTATGTTCTTTTAACCGGCGCTGCATGCTGCGTTCACTTAAGTTCAACTCGGTCGCGACCATCTTATCGGTCACCTGCCCGTCGGGCAGATTTTCCAAAATAATAGATTGCACCTGTTGCACGATATCGCCCTTTTTAATTTCGACGAGATATCTCATCAGCATCTCATCATGCATCAGGGCAATTTGTTTATTGCCTGAGAGTAATACGTGATCAGCATCCGCCCTGGCAATGGTTAAACTGCTTTGCTCAGCATCAAATTGCACATCGGTTCGAAAATAATCAGTAATCTTAGTCGAACATGCAGGTTCTGGATGCGCCAGTTTGATTTCACTAGCGACCAGCTCATCACCAAAGTTAAACCTGCACATATGCATCAGGATAGTGATGACCAGATCATGATGTTGTGGCAATGTAAAAATTGAATCTGCGAGATCCACACTTATTTTCAGACCTGCGGGCGTATCTACAACCTCCAGATTTAAGTCTTCAGTAACCACATGTATATATCGAACGGTACGTTTAAATGCTCGCCGCAAAGTTGAGCTTGCCAGCCAGGCGTAACCTAAAGCGCCCATATGTGACGGATGCCAGAACTCTGCCATGTCTATCGCAAAACAGGGATCCTCAATTACGCCTGCCGCCTGCTCCCAAAGTGCATCAACGCAATTAATATTTATTCGCGCATTTGGATTCAATAATAGCTCTGGATTAATCCCTGCATTTTTATACAAAGGTTCCGGATTTATGCCTGTACTATCTAAGTACTTCCATAATAGGCTTGTTGCGGGTGCAAAATGTGTTAAAGACATAATTTTTTCTCAACAATATTTACATCAAATATAGAGCAGGATGGTTATGTTTTACGAGCAAGGGCAATGGCTTTCCTCACTTGCTCAGGCGCTGTACCACCAACATGATTACGCGACTCTACAGAACCCTCTAACGTTAAGACATCAAAAACATCCGCCTCGATTTTATCTGAAAATTGCTGTAACTGTGTAAGCGTTAGCTCACTTAAATCGTTACCCGTACTAACGCCCATGGCGACGGCTTTACCAACGACTTCATGCGCATCTCGAAACGGCAGGTTTTTGCGCACCAGATAATCCGCCAGATCAGTCGCCGTGGAAAATCCTTGTTTAGCCGCTTTATACATATTGTCATGTTTACAGGTGATGGCGGGCACCATGTCTGCAAATGCACGCAGACAACCCAATACGGTATCCACCGTATCAAACAGAGGCTCTTTGTCTTCCTGGTTGTCTTTGTTATAGGCCAGTGGCTGGGATTTCATTAAAGTTAATAAACTAACTAAATTACCATTAACCCGGCCTGTTTTTCCACGCACCAGTTCTGGCACATCCGGGTTTTTCTTTTGCGGCATAATGGATGAGCCGGTACAGAAACGATCGGGCAGTTCAATAAAATCAAACTGCGCTGAAGCCCATATCACCAGCTCTTCAGACATGCGTGACATATGCACCAGTAAGATTGCCGCAGCAGAACAAAACTCGATGGCAAAATCACGATCACTCACCGAGTCCAGAGAATTTTGCGTCGGCGCGGTAAAGCCCAGTTCTCTGGCGGTAAATTCACGGTCAATCGGGTAACTGGTTCCGGCCAGAGCAGCAGCGCCCAGAGGCGACATATTCATTCTTTTCTGACAATCAGAAAAACGCTCAGCATCTCGTTTTAGCATTTCATACCAGGCCATCACATGGTGGCCAAACGTCACCGGTTGCGCCACCTGTAGATGTGTAAAACCTGGCATGATGGTTTCGGCCTCGCGCTCAGCCACAGTCAATATGCCATGCTGTAATCTCGTTATTTCATTAATAATGAACTCGATCTGTTCACGCAGATATAAACGGATGTCCGTTGCCACCTGATCATTCCTCGAACGCCCGGTGTGCAGGCGTTTACCCGCATCGCCAATCAACTCGGTTAGCCGTGCTTCGATATTCATATGGACGTCTTCACGAGCGATCGACCAGTTAAACTCACCGGCCCTAATCTCCTCTTCAACTTTATCCAGTCCAGCTAATATCGCCGTTAGATCATCGCCACTAAGCACGGCAATTTTATTGAGCATTTTTGCATGTGCGCGTGAGCCCGCAATGTCCTGTTTATACATGCGCTGATCAAACTGGACGGATGCGGTAAATGCTTCAACAAAAGCATCCGTTTGCTCAGTAAAGCGACCACCCCAGGCTGAATTTGTATCCGCATCTGTCTTTTGTTTTTTATCACTCATAATTTTTCTATGATTTTATTTAGTGGTTTTAGTATTTATAAAATTTTTAGCAGTATATCAAACACTGTGTTCTACAATATTTTTAGCTAAAAATTAATTTATTGACTGTTCTATGCCTTGCTTTCCATCTGGTCTCGTCTATCTAATGTAAATGACTGAAAACATTGTGAATAATACATCAAATAAGGACCTGCAGTTAGCCCAGTGTTTGCTGCCTAACTTTTGCGATGTACGCATTCTTTTTATCCTTGTATTACTTACTGAAGTGCTCGCTATCATCTTCGCCATGGCCGCGGCATCCAGTAGTGATCAATTCTGGGATTATCTGGCCATTTCCTCACTGCTGATGTTATGGATTGCCTTAATAAATGCTGCGGTATTATGTTCTCTGCGCGCCTGGTTACACAGACAAAAAGAGACTCACTGTCTGATAATAACTTTTTGTTTGATGATGAGCGTCAGCATCCTGGTCTCTTTACTCACTAGCAAAGCCGGCTCATTACTTTATTTAGAGCTTGGTAATAGCCTGAATTCATTATTCTTTTTACGTGTAATAATCATTAGTGCTGTAATTTACTTTCTTTTATTGCGTTATTTTTACATCCAGCAACAATGGCGACTTAACCTTGCCGCACAAAGCCGTGCTGAAATCCAGGCCTTACAGGCTCGTATACGCCCACACTTTCTCTTCAATAGCATGAATACTATTGCTAGTTTAATTACCATCTCACCTGAAACTGCCGAAACGGCCATCGAAGATCTTTCTGACCTGTTTCGTGCCAGTCTAAGTGAAAAAAATATGCATCAGTTGAAACAGGAGATCGAGCTAACAAAAAGTTATCTGGCGATCGAGTCATTACGATTAGGCGAGCGCTTACAGATCAAGTGGCAGATTGATGAAAATTTACTAGCTACTGAAATCCCCTCCCTCAGTCTTCAGCCGTTGGCAGAAAATGCCATATATCATGGAATTGAACCTATCGAAAAAGGTGGCAAAATTCTGATTTCTGCACTACAAATAGAGGACAAACTGATTTTATCTGTAAGCAACCCGTTGATGGGCGAAAACCAGTCTTCGACCTTCAACAAAAAGGGCAATCACATGGCTCAGGATAACATCAGGCAACGCCTGAAACTCGTCTATGGAAACAAAGGCGGATTTTCAATAAATGACACCAAAGAAAGCTACACCGTTTCTCTCTCAATCCCTTTGGATGTTAAAAAATGAATGTTTTGATAGTTGATGATGAACACCTTGCCCGCCAACGTTTAAGAAAATTATTATCTGCAACTTCTGAACACCAGATTATCGGTGAAGCTGAAACAGGTGAAGATGCGCTTCGAAAAACGCAGGCGTCTCATCCTGATGTTGTATTAATGGACATACGTATGCCAGGCATGGATGGCTTAGAGGCCGCCAGTTACATTAATCGAATGGATAAACCTCCTGCCATCATTTTCACCACCGCCTTTAGCGACCACGCTTTAAATGCGTTCGAAACACACGCCATCGATTATTTACTAAAACCAATCAAACAGAGTCGCTTAGAAGCAGCGCTAGAAGCAGCGAAACGCATGAATAAAGCTCAACTAAGCCAGCTTCGTGAAGATGAAACTGGCAACGCCCGTGAAAGAATATGTGTAAAAAGCAGAGGCACACTTGAGCTCATACCGATTGAAGAAATCGTTTATTTCAAAGCCGATCAAAAATATGTCACCTTACGTACTGCTGATCAGGAATATCTAATTGAAGAATCACTAAAGTTACTAGAAGATGAATTTGCTCACCAGTTTATTCGGATACATCGTAATGCCCTGGTGGCGCAGCACATGTTACAGGGTTTGAAGAAAAACGATCTCGGTCACGCCTGCATCAGCTTCACCGAGATTGATGATTTATTAGAAGTCAGTCGTCGACACCTACCCTTTATACGTAAAAAGCTGCGTCGCTAAAATAGACTTAAGGCTGTTAAAATCATACCGTGTACAACGCAATAAAAGCTGTTTTATCACAGCTAAAAGACTTAAATGAAAACGGCTACACCACTGTCTAATAAAACCATTCTCATCACCAGGCCTGTCGGTCGTGAGCTACAATTACGCCAACTTATAGAACGGGCAGGGGGCAACGTTATCCACTATCCGGCTTTTAGTATAGAGCCGCCTCAAGAGCTTGAAATCGAACAACTTATAACTTTACGCAGCCAACTACATAAGTTTACGATGGCTATTTTTATTAGCCCAACCGCCGTTGAGCAAAGTCAGATCTATTTCCCTGCGCTACCCGAGCATTTCACTATCGTTTCCATCGGCAGCAAAACTACAGAGGCGTTAGAACAACAAAATATTTCGGTTGATATTGAAGCGCCCGAACACGATACAGAATCATTGCTACATACTGCCGAATTCCAGATGCCCCAAATAGATGGGCAAAGAATTGTTATTTTTCGCGGCTCTGGTGGTCGCACCCTGCTCGGTGACACATTAGTTCGACGCGGCGCACAGATACGTTATGTTGAAACCTATCGGCGTGAAATACCTCATCACACCCCTTTGACTGAACAACAAACTAAAAAACTGGACGCTATTACCATCAGCAGTAATGAAGGTCTGGACAATCTCGTCACGCTAATGGAAGACCCAAGCCTGTTAATCGGCATTCCACTTGTCGTTCCTGGTCAACGCGCAGTAACTCTCGCAAGACAACATGGCTTTAACACCATTATCGCTGCAAAAAATGCCACAGACAAAGCCATAGTATCTGCTTTAACTGATTATTTATCATCACTACACTGAACACCCTGTATCACCAAAAAGAGTTACTATATATTTGTTCCTATTTACGATAACCTATAAGGCATCTTTCAACAGATATTAAAATGCTAAACACGGGTGATTGATATGAATCGACTGTTATATATATTGCTAATCTCTGCAATTACTATTGCTGGTTTTTCAATGTATAAACAAAATGATCTCGGCCACATCAGTTTTAATTTTGCTGACTTTTCTTTCGAAACAAATCTTGTTGTTTTTGGTGCCGGTATTCTTTGCTGCTTGTTTGTGCTTTTAGTTTTAATTAGAAGTGCGAAATTCATTAAAACTGTCTTTATCTACTTCAGTAATAAACGACAAAAACATCTTGAACAAAAAGCACACCAGGCATTATCAGAAGGATTAATCGAATACGCAGAAGGCCGCTTTGAACAGGCGGAAAAAGTATTGCTGCAGCAAGTTAAATACAGTGACAATCGGTTACTTGTTTATCTCTCAGCCGCGCGCGCCGCACAACAAATCGGTGCTCATGATCGCCGCGACGACTATTTACGTCTGGCACATACAGAATCACCCACCGCCGATATAGCTATCGGTCTTACTAAAGCTGAATTACAGCTGGCTCATAATCAAAGTGAACAGGCGTTAGCAACACTTACACAACTTAATGAACTTTCAGCAAACCACACTTACATTTTAACGCTACTTGCAAACACCTATAAACGTTTGCAGGACTGGGACAACCTCAATAAAATACTTCCCCAGCTTAAAAAACATGGCAACCTATCTGTTGAAAGTTTTCTTTCATTTGAAATTATGGTTTGTAATGGTCAGCTCAGCAATTTTGCTAAAACTTCCCTTGTTAATAATAAAGACAACCAGGCTTTACTCTCTTTCTGGAAAACCGCCCCACATCACCTAAAAATATTACCGGGTGTTGTCGAACATTATGCAAGACAGTTAGTTCGTACAAACGCTGCTGGCGAAGCTGAAACTATTTTACGTGTTTATTTAAACGATAACTGGGAGGAAAGCACCGTTATTTTATATTCGGAGCTAGACGTACTTGTCGATAATAAGTCACTTGAAATGGCTGAAGGCTGGTTAAAAGATCATCAGCATAATGCCCACCTGTTACTTGCCCTCGGTAAGATGTGTTCGTCTCATTCTTTATGGGGCAAAGCACGAAGTTTTCTGGAAGCCAGCATTTCAATTAACCCCATGCCTGAAAGTTATTTAATACTTGCGCGCCTGTTAGAAGAACATATGAATGAACCCATTGCCGCTCAGGAATGCTATCGTCAGGGCCTGCTTTTACTTGCGGGTGATTGCACTGAAAAAGTTCTGACAAAAAACACTAACAACTTTGAGCATGAGACGCCATTGTTACAAATCGTTAAGAGTTGAAGATAATCTAATAACTAACAATGCTGTATTTTATTTTGCTATAACCTTATCTTGCAGTTTAATAATACCAGTAGAGATCACACGCGCATTGATACCGCCGTGCCCTCTTACTGCGTTATAACCACCCTCACCAAAGTTTTCTTCCATACGTGAGCAGGGATGACACAACCCTGTCATTTTTAATATGGCCGTGCCAATTTTAAATTCACGATCTTTCAGCGCCAACAGATTAATACCGCTAACGACTATATTTCGTCTTAACTCTTCAGGGGCTATTTTATTTTTGTGCAACAATGATGCAACCGCATCGATATGCTCCCTTTGAATTAAAGTCACGCTTCGATTACCGCTACGCCCCGCATAATGGTCGCCATCAAGGCCGTGTTTTAAAACGACCACCGTCTCTACAACCGTTAACGGTTGTCTTTTCCCCGATCGAACACCAATCCATTCCACTTTTCCCTGTTGCGGCAGGTTTTGTATCAGTTGTTTTATTGTTGGTTTGTCAAACAAGAGAAACTCAGTCTATGTCTCTGTTTTGGGTTTCTGTATGCCCATAGCTTTTAATGCATCATCAGAATACTCGAACGAATCGGAATAAATCTGGGTTTCAGGTAAGCCTTTTTCGTAGAATAGATCCATGCCAGCTTTAACCATTGGTGGCGGTCCACTTAGATACACATCAAAACCAGATAAATCAGGATAATGCTTAACTACGCTTTCATGCACCAGCCCAGTTTCACCCTGCCAGTTATCTTCTTCCAATGGGTCAGATAATACCGCCGTGTATTTTAAATTTGGGCACTGCTTCAGCCATTGCTGCACCATCTCATCCATGTATAAATCCCGCTTCGCGCGTACTCCACAAAACAGGTGGATTGGCCGATCTAAATTGATATAAAACGCATGTTCCAACATACCTTTTAAAGGCGCAAAACCAGTGCCTCCACCCATCAAAATAATAGGCCGATTACTGTCTTCACGTAAAAAATAGCTGCCTAAAGGGCCTTCGATACGCATCAGGGCTTTTTCTTTCAAACCATCAAAAACAAAATCACCAAACTGGCCATCCGGCACATGGCGGATATGCAGCTCAATATATGCATCATCGTGCGGCGCATTAGCTATGGAAAACGCGCGGCGTTTACCATCTTTTAGTAAAAACTCCAGATACTGCCCCGCCATGAACTGCAACCGCTCAGTTTCCGGCAGTTTTAGCTGTAACATCATGACGTCATGCGTTAATAAACTCATTTTCTCAACACGACATGGCAGTGTTTTGATTTCAATATCACCGCTTTTAACAATTTCTCTAACTTTTATTTCAAGGTCACTAATCGCACAGGCCTGACAAAATAAGGTTTTACCTGCTTCATGTTCTTTTTTAGCCAGTGCACGCAAAGCATCTGTATCGTATTTGGTTTGACCGGCCAGCACCTCTCCTGAACATTTTCCACAGGCACCGTTACGGCAACCATATGGTAAGCCCACACCCTGTCTTAAGGCGGCGTCTAAAACAGTTTCGTTCTCTTCAGCAGTAAATTCGTGCCCACTCGCAGGCACGCTAATCTTAAAACTCATGTAAAATAACTCGAATTAATGTCTTGTTCAGCACTATAACTGATTCGACTGGGTATTTTCCCTTATTTTAGTAAGAATACAAAACAACTATTTATAAGTATTTAGCAGGTCTTTTATGACGCGTTTAAAAGTTTACAGTACCGGTATCTGTCCCATCTGTGATAAAACCAAAACATTATTATCAAAATGGGGAATCCCATATGAAGAAGTTCGTGTAGATAAGGATCAAGCGAGTTTACGTGAATTCTCACAAATCACCAATGGCGCACGCACCGTGCCACAGATAACCATCGATGGAAAATGGATAGGCGGATTCAGCGAATTAACTGAATTACACATGGAAGACGAGCTCGGCGACTTAATGCAATAATCAGCAGCGGATTCATGTAACAGTAAAAAATTTAAAATAGTTACTAACAATACTAATAACTAATTCGACTTCTTAACAAATTTAGTCAATATAACTATTTGCTGGCCATTAACTTTGCCTTCTATATGCTCAGGGTTATCGGCTACTAGTGAAATACCCCGAACTGCGGTCCCGCGTTTAGCGGTAAAATTTGCGCCTTTTACATTTAAGTCTTTTATCAGGGTAACCGTATCGCCGGACTCTAGTACCGTACCGTTACTGTCCAGATGTTTAACTGTATCTTCCGTATTATCGCCTTCGCCGGTTGCCTGCGCCCAGGCCAACAATTCGTCGTCCAGATATAACATGTCGAGTAAATCTTGAGACCAGCCTTCTTTTTTTAAACGTGAAAGTAAACGCCATGCCATTACCTGTACAGCAGGCGTTTGACTCCACATGCTATCGTTAAGGCAACGCCAGTGATTTGTGTCTGTTTTATTCGGGTTTATTATTTGATCGCGGCAGGTTTCACAAAGTAGTACGCTGTCATCAACGTTGCCTTGTGATTCTGGTGGCACTTCATACACTGCTAAATTATCAGTTGCGTTACATAATTCACACTTTGAATCACTGCGTTGATGTAATGCTTCGACTGTGCTCATGAACGTCTCATTATTCTTTTATGTGATTTTGTACAAACAGCTTTATCTTGTTTCTGTAAACGAAACTAGCCATAAAGATCATTGCTGTGCACAGACTGGTTACACAACAATTGTTAGCTGCTGAATTCCAGTTAATACCTTACCGCTGGTGTTTCAATTGCAAGGCCGTTAGAACGTGACATCAAATAAAACCCCAATAATTTTATTTCTTCCGAGTCAGTATCAAAGGGGTCGGCTCGTAATAAGGTAAGACATTGTTGGATGCGCTGATGGAGACTGGTCACTTCTCCCGTAGCTAGACGATACGCTGGAAAACCATTAGCCTGTCCCTGACTAATCTTTTGACCTCGTATCATCTGGCCCGGGTAAAGAGTATGACAATGGTAACAGGACATATCGATCAAACCATAACGTGTCGTGTAAAGTTCTTCACCTTTCTTCAAAAGTTCGCTCACCGGGCCATCGGTCTGTATATTAACTATCTCACCATGGGCCTTATTACGTACAAACGTTTCAAGCGCGACCAGATCCGGATGGTCTGTAACTTGAGTCTTGTCTGAAATAGTAGATCTGCAGTTTTTGATGCGTTTTTGCAGGGTAATAATTTCTTTTGTCTTACTGTTATAAACGGGATAGCGCGCTATTTCTTTCGTGTTAAATTTCTCGCCTCCTTCACCATGGCAATCGGCACAGGACTTATTATTACTTACATGTTTCTGATTAAATAACTCCTCACCGCGTTCAACCGTTAGCAAACCAGGGTTTGCAAAATCATCATCCTGCATCTCACGCGTATCGGAAGTTATAAACTCATAACCTGAACGTGGTTCGGCAGCAACACCGTTTACGGTCAACAACAGTAAACAGAAACCCGCCATAGTAAAATAATTTTCTTTGATCGACCTCATTTCAGCGTCACCAGATACGCAACAACATCTTCAACCTGCTGTGCAGATAAAAATGTTCTTCCTATGTAAGGTTTTCCAGGGCGGTTAATTAAACTGGGGTCACGATAAAAACCGGGCATAATCGACATTGGATTTATATGTCGAGTATCGACGACACGAAGTCGGATGAACCCTTCCGGCAATCGGCTGCTTACGCCTTCAAGCGGTGGTCCGATCGTACCGTACGCTTCAATACCGTCGATGGGTAATTGATGGCAGGCCAGACAGTTGCCCTTACTGCCATCAGACGCTATCGCCTGGCCGCGTTTTGCGTCACCAATGTGATTACATAACGGTTTTTCAATTGAGTAATTAGCTTCTTGCCACTCACAGTATGGTTCTGGCGGAGGCATCTTATCTGGACTGTCGGCAACACCATTGTCAGAAAACAATACTAGAAAAACTGAAATAAAAGTAGCAACTAGCGAAATGGTTCTCGGTTGAGTTATGGTCCGATTATAAGGCCGGCAATTCATAATTTATTGGTGTTTTTCATATTTATACTCGAAATAAGTAATACGAACATTTTAAGGACTAAATTGCGCAGTTTTCTTAACAAAGGTCATGTAAACCTTCTTAATCTATAATATTTTTTTAATTTATTCCCAGTTCTTGCCAGATGTCATCGACTCGAGACTTTACTGCTTCATCCATTTTTATCGGTGTCCCCCATTCTCTGTCGGTTTCACCGGGTAATTTGTTAGTGGCATCAATACCCACTTTTGAACCTAAACCAGAAACCGGTGAGGCAAAATCCAAATAATCAATCGGTGTATTTTCTATCATGGTGAAGTCACGCACTGGATCTACTCGTGTACTCATCGCCCAGATTACATCTTGCCAGTCTCGGATATTAACGTCGTCATCCACCACGATAACAAACTTGGTGTACATAAATTGTCGCAGGAAAGACCAGACACCCATCATTACGCGTTTGGCATGGCCTGGATACTGTTTTTTCATGCTAACGATGGCGACCCGATAGGAGCAACCTTCAGGAGGTAAATAGAAATCTATAATTTCCGGAAACTGTTTTTGGAGTATAGGAATGAAAACTTCATTTAATGCCACGCCTAAAATAGCGGGTTCATCCGGTGGTCGGCCAGTATACGTACTATGATAAATCGGATTTTTACGGTGGCTGATTCTCTCGATGGTAAACACCGGAAACATTTCAGTTTCGTTATAATAACCGGTGTGGTCACCATATGGGCCTTCTTCGGCAATTTCATCAGGATAAATAAACCCTTCTAAAATATATTCTGCCGATGCAGGTACCTGTAGATCACTTAGGGTGCATCTAACCACTTCGGTTTTACTGCCGCGTAATAAACCCGCAAAGCCATATTCAGATAAGGCATCTGGCACCGGTGTTACGGCCGCTAAAATTGTTGCTGGATCTGCACCAAGAGCAACCGCTATGGGGAAAGGTTCGCCGGGATGCTGCTGTTGCCATTCAAGAAAATCTAACGCGCCGCCACGTTGTGCCAGCCAACGCATGATGACTTTATTTTTTGCTATAACTTGCTGGCGATAGATACCTAAATTCTGCCTTTCTTTTTGAGGCCCTCTGGTCACCACCAGCCCCCAGGTAATTAAAGGCGCAACATCACCCGGCCAACAGGTTTGAATGGGGATTGAATTTAGATCAACCTCATCTTTTTCAAAGACGATTTCCTGGCAAGGGGCTTTTTTGATTTCTTTGGGCGCCATGTTCAACACTTGTTTGAAAACAGGCATTTTCTCCCAGGCGTCTTTCAATCCTTTCGGTGGATCAGGTTCTTTTAAAAAGGCGAGTAATTTACCGACTTCACGTAGAGCTTCTATCGACTCTTCGCCCATGCCCATAGCAACACGCTGGGTGGTACCAAATAAATTGGCTAAAATCGGCACTGAAGAGTTTTTTACGTTTTCAAATAATAACGCGGGGCCCTGTTGTTTAAGGGTGCGATCACAAATTTCGGTTATTTCTAGGTAGGGATCAACTTCTACGCTGATACGTTTTAATAATCCTTTACCTTCAAGTTGTTTTATGAAGTCGCGTAGATCGTTATATTTCATTAATTTACTTATCTAAACTTTAACGGTTTAAACCAATTGAATAATAATATTAGCGCGGTTTTTTTAAGTATCGATATTGGTTGCTGTTAGGGCATTAGCTTCTATGAATTCACGGCGCGGTTCAACCTGATCACCCATCAACATAGTAAAGACTTCGTCAGCGGCTACAGCGTCTTCTATTCGTACCTGTAACATACGGCGTGTTGCCGGATTCATCGTGGTATCCCATAACTGATCCGGATTCATTTCACCCAGACCTTTATAACGTTGGATATTTTGGCCTTTTTTGGCTTCGCTGAATAACCAGTCCATCACCTGGTCAAAATTTTCAACCAGTTGTTGTTTTTCGCCACGTTCAATATACGCATCTTCTGCCAGTAGAGAATCAAGCTTACTTCCTAATAAAGACAGGTTTTTATAATCAGTGGAAGTGAAAAAGGCATTATTTAAATCATACTCATGATCTAAACCATGTAGCTGTTTGATCATTTTTAAGTTTAAGTTGTTATCCTCATCCTTGTTGATTTCAGAACGATAGAAGACTCCTGATAATTTATATTTTTCTAATTTTTTCAATAAGTTATCTGCATACTGCTGTAGTAGTTCATTATTATTGAACTCATCTTCAGCTAAACCATTAATGTTTACAATCTCTTCTAAAATATTACTGTCTATGCGGCGACTTACACGACGGATAATATTTTTTGCTACTAGATAACTACGTGCAATTTCTTCTAAGGCAACATCCGATAACGCCGGCGTATCTTTGGCAACAAATAATTTTGCAGAGGTTAATGCCTGTTGAAGTAAATAAGCATTTAATTCATCGTCGTCTTTAACGTAACGTTCCTGCTTGCCTTTTTTTACTTTATACAGAGGTGGTTGCGCAATATAGATATGGCCACGTTCAACCAGTTCTTTCATCTGACGATAAAAGAAAGTTAATAATAATGTACGAATATGTGAACCATCGACATCCGCATCGGTCATGATGATAATGCGGTGATAACGTAATTTATCGGGGAAATAATCTTCTTTACCAATACCGCAGCCAAGCGCGGTAATTAAGGTGCCTACTTCTGCTGAAGCTATCATTTTATCAAAGCGGGCTTTTTCAACATTTAAAATCTTACCTTTCAGCGGCAATATGGCCTGTGTTTTACGATCACGACCTTGTTTAGCAGAACCGCCAGCTGAGTCCCCTTCCACCAAGTATATTTCGCATAGGGCTGGATCTTTTTCCTGACAGTCGGCTAATTTACCAGGCAGCCCGGCAATATCCAGTGCACTTTTACGACGCGTCATTTCCCGTGCTTTTCTTGCCGCTTCACGCGCACGCGCTGCATCTATAATTTTTTCGGTAATAGCTCTCGCATCTGCTGGATTTTCTAATAAAAATTCCTGTAATTTTTCAGATACTAATGACTCAACAATACCCTTCACTTCTGAAGACACCAATTTATCTTTGGTTTGTGAAGAAAACTTAGGATCAGGCACTTTCACTGATACCACGGCAGTTAAACCTTCTCGAGCATCATCGCCCGCGAGGGAAACTTTTGCTTTTTTAGCTGCACCCGCTTTATCAACATAATTATTTAAACTACGTGTTAAAGCACCACGGAAACCAGCAATATGCGATCCACCGTCTCTTTGTGGAATATTATTGGTAAATGGATAGATATTTTCCTGGTATGAATCGTTCCACTGCATGGCAACTTCTACCACAACATCGTCTTTCTCTTCTATAAAATATAAAACAGTGGGATGTAGCGGTGTTTTATTTTTATTAAGATGTTGAACAAATGAGCGAATACCACCTTCATATTCAAAAACATCTTCTTTATCAGTGCGTTCATCCGATAAAACAATACGTACACCTGAATTAAGAAATGATAATTCACGTAGTCGTTTGCTTAAAATATCATAGTGATATTCTATATTTTTGAAAACAGTATCACTTGCCCAGAAACGTATGGACGTTCCTGTTTTTTCAGTATCACCGGTGACTTCTAACGGTGCTACTGAATCACCCATATGATATTCCTGCTTATGTGTTTTCCCGTTACGGTGAATCGTAAGTTCTAACTTTTCAGATAGAGCATTAACGACTGATACCCCCACCCCGTGCAAACCACCGGAAACCTTATATGAATTATCATCAAATTTACCACCAGCATGTAAGATAGTAAGAATAACTTCTGCAGCAGAAATACCCTCTTCTTCATGTATTTCGGTTGGAATACCACGACCATTGTCAGAAACAGCAACAGAGTTATCAGAGTGTATTTTTATTTTTATTTCGGTACAGTGGCCAGCGAGAGCTTCATCGATTGAATTATCTACAACTTCAAATACCATGTGGTGCAAACCGGTACCATCATCGGTATCACCAATATACATCCCCGGGCGTTTTCTAACCGCTTCCAGGCCTTTTAAAACTTTAATACTTGAAGAATCGTAGGTATCAGTTGTACTCATGTTTTCAACCACTTATTTGAACTACCGCATTATATCAGGTCTTTAATACTGATAACTGTGTGAGACACAATAAACATTACTTTTATCCCGTTTTTTAAATTAACTTTTTGTTATTAATCGTCCATGTTCCACGTGGAACATTTTTTTTATCGGCCAGGCAGATAAATCAATTTGTTGTTTTTCTATAGCAGTGAGAAATAGCTGAATATTCATTGAAGAAAGAACAGAAAGAATTAATTGACGATGATTAATATCAAGTTCTGCTGGTAAATCATCATATAACAACACACAAGGTTTATTAGTCGCTTCTGTAAACTGCATTGCCTGCGCCAATCGCATTAGTGCAACTAATGTTTTTTGCTGACCTCGAGATATTCCGGTTTGAGCAGACTGCCCGTTTACCTTTATAATAATTTCAGCTCTGTGTGGACCATATGAAGTAAACCCTTTTAAACGGTCTTTTTGTATATTTTCCTCTAATAACTGAATAATATCTTTATCTTTAGTCCATCCTCGTCTGTACTCAATACTAACAATATCATCTAAGAAAAATTGTTCAGTTAAATGATTAAAATAAGGTTTTAGTTTTTCAAAATAATTGTGCCTTAATTGGTCAATATAATGTGCTGTATTACTGATTTCAGTATTCCATAACTGACAGATATTATGTTTTTGTTTAGATTTTAGAGCCGCATTTCTTTGCATTAATGCTTTTTTAAAACGTTGCCATGCTCTAAAAAAACCATGTTCCACGTGGAACACTCCCCAGTCTAAGTATTGTCTACGCTCAGAAGGACTACCTGTTATTAATTTATAACTATCTGGATGGATAGCTAAAACAGGAAATTGAGCTGCAATATCTGATACACGTTTTATGGGCTGTTTATTAACACGTATTTGAGATTTATTAAGACTACGCCGGATACCAAGGGGAATAGCCTGTTGATCAGATGATTGTATGCTAGCAACAAGTTGTAGATAGGGGGTCTGTCTAAGAATTAGATCTGAAACATGTTGAGTCCGAAAAGAACGTACATGGCTAAGATAATATATAGCTTCCAATAAACTAGTTTTACCGGAAGCATTATCACCCCAAATTAAATTTACCCCTTGAATAGGGGTAAATTCCACATTTTTAAGATTACGAAAATTTGTTATTTGAAGCTGCTTTAATAGCATTTTTAGGTAGCTAAATAGTACATACAATCACGCAACACCCATGATTATAAAACAATCTACATTTATAAACGCATAGGCATAATGACATATTTGCAGTCTTCCTGATCAGGATAAGTTAATAAAAAGCTGCTATTACTATCACGGAGTGCTGCTTGTACAATTTCAGAGCTGGCAACATTTAATACATCAAGCATGTAATTAACATTGAAACCAATCTCAATATCATCACCGTCATAAACCACCTCAAGTTCTACATCTGCTTCTTCCTGATCTGGATTTTGTGCCTGTAATTTGATTAGATTTTTTTCTAAAGTTAAACGTATACCACGATATTTTTCGTTAGATAAAATTGATGCCCTAATTAAGGCCTGGCGCAATTGATCACGATCTGCACTGATTACATTATCGCCATCAGTAGGAATCACGCGATTATAATCTGGAAAACGCCCATCAATAAGTTTTGAAGTTAAACGTATTTGATTAAAATCAACCTGTAGATGGTTACTACCGAAAGTGATTTTAACCATATCTTCAGAATCACTAAGTAAACGAACTAGTTCCAAAACACCTTTTCTAGGTAAAATCACTTGTTTAATATCTGCGATATCTGCATTAGTCAATTTTTCACAGTAAGCTAATCGATGACCATCTGTAGCAACTGCACGTAAATAATTAGAACTTACCTCTAGCATTAAACCGTTTAGATAATAACGGACATCCTGTTGTGCCATAGCAAAAGCCGTTTTATCAATAATATCTCGTAGTGTTTTTTGTGTTATTTCAAAGTCATAAACGCTATTAATTGTATCTAGCGATGGAAAATCATTAGCAGGTAAAGTGGTTAATGAAAAACGACTACGACCCGATTGAACAAGTGCTTTGTTATTCCTAACAGTAAAATTAATTAAAGCCTCGTTAGGTAAAGATTTACAAATATCTAATAATTTACGCGCAGGCACAGTGATTTCACCAGGCTCATCTACTACCATGCCTATTTGGCTAACTAATTCTATTTCTAAATCGGTTGCTGTAAGAGTTAATGAATTTTCAGTAGTTCGTATTAAAACATTAGAAAGTGCAGGCATGGTTTGTCTTTTTTCTACTGCACCGATGATCTGCTGGAGTGGGTCTAGCAAAGTTTCCTTTTCAATTTGGAATTTCATCGTGTTACCTATATATAGTTTTTATCTTTTATATATATTTTATTATTATAGTTAAGTAACACATTTTTCTGTGGGTAACTATTAAATACATATATAAATCAATAAGTTAAGTTAGTTATTTTGTTCTTATAAAAGTTATATTAGTTGCGTTTTAACTGTTTATGGTTTGTGGATAAGTTTTTAAATGCTTTTTGTTTACATCTTATAACGAACAAACTCACATTTTATTCACAGCTTTCTATTTATATTTTATAACCTGTTAATAAGTTGTTAATTACTTAATATACGGATCATGTTTTTGTAGTCTTCATCAATCCTATTATCCAGTTCTCGTAATTCAGCGATCTTTCTACACCCATGTAATACCGTTGTGTGGTCGCGTCCGCCAAATGCAGCACCGATTTCAGGCAGGCTATGACTAGTTAATTCTTTTGATAGAGCCATTGCTAATTGTCTGGGACGTGTAATAGAACGGCTTCGTCGATTTGAATGTAAATCAGAAGTACGTATTTTGTAATATTCAGCAACCGTTTTTTGAATATTATCAATAGTTATTGTACGTTCCTGTAATGCTATTAAATCACGTAATGCTTCTTTGGCAAAATCGAGAGTAATAGGCGAGGCAGTAAAATTGGCTGTTGCCATAACACGGCGAAAAGCGCCTTCAAGTTCTCGTATGTTAGAACGAATACGTTTAGCGATAAAAAAAGCAACTTCGCTGGGCAAATCAATATTCGCCTCTTCAGCTTTTTTTTGCAAGATAGCAACACGAGTTTCTAATTCTGGCGGTTCTATGCAAACGGGTAATCCCCAACCAAAACGTGAACGTAAACGCTCTTCCAGTCCCTCCACTTCTTTAGGGTAACGGTCGCAGGTCAATATAATCTGACTGCCGCCTTCAAGTAAAGCATTGAAAGTATGAAAAAATTCCTCTTGTGAACGCTCTTTACCGGCAAAGAACTGGATGTCATCAACTAAAATAGCATCAAGTGAACGATAGTGTTGTTTGAAAGCATCAATGCTATTGTGCTGCAAAGCTTTTACCATGTGCCCCACAAACCGTTCGGAATGAATATAAGTAATACGTGCATTAGGTTTATGTTTTAGCATCATATTACCCACAGCATGCATCAAATGGGTCTTACCTAAACCTACTCCGCCATAGAAAAACAAAGGGTTATAAGCACTTCCAGGGTTTTCTGCAACTTGTATTGAAGCAGCTTTTGCGAGTTGATTTGATTTACCCTCAACAAAATTATCAAATGTAAATGAAGGATTTAAGTTGTGTTCAACTAACGAGTTGTTTGATGGTGGCTTATTATTTGTAAGAAAGGATTCTGTTTTAACCGTATTACTGGTAACTACCGGCTTATCATTATGTATATTTTTCTGACTACCTATCTCAACAAATAATTGTGTAGTTTGTTTAGGATCAAGATCAGATAAGATTGTTTGAATCTTATCCTGAAAATTTTGTTTTACCCAATCTTGTACAAAACGGTTAGGTGCTAACAGTTTAATCTGATTATTTTCTTCGATGATTTGTAATGGTCGAATCCAGGTATTCAATTGTTGGTCAGTGAGCTCCTGTTCTAGACGTTGTAAGCAACTGGACCACATTGTTTTGCTCACTACAGACTAACCTCACGGATAAAATTAAAGAATAGTTACTAATTTAGAGTAATGATTCTGGGAAAATTGGGAGATTGATTGTATACCTGTTAAACGGACTTATCCACAAGAGAACTATAATATTGCATATTGTAATCTCAGAATATGTATAGATCTCGCGTAAAATGGTTATAATTTAACCAGCAAAAAAACATTGATAATTTAACAAATTGTTTTTGACTAAATGGCTTAGGGCACGTAAAATGCGCGGTTCGCTGAAACATTGATTTATTGGATTTAGTAATGAAAAGAACATTTCAACCAAGTTGTTTAAAACGCGCCAGATCTCATGGCTTTCGTGCTCGTAGTCGTACTGTTGGTGGGCGTCGAGTGTTAAAAGCACGCCGTGCAAAAGGACGTCATAGCTTAACTGTTTAATTTTCTAGTACTGAAAAATTTTAGTACAGAAAAATCCGGAAGAAGCTATGTCCCTGGCGTGTTTAACTAAACATGTCAGATTATTAAAAGCAGCGGATTATAAATACGTTTTTGATGACCCTGTCCGCTCTTCAGATCGCTATTTCACTATTTTAGCACGCCCTAATAATTTGCTTACAGCACGTTTGGGTATGGCTTTTTCAAAGAAAAAAGTAAAATTGTCGGTAGCTCGAAATCGATTAAAACGTATTTCTCGAGAAAGTTTTCGATTGTCTCAGTTAGGACAAAATAAGTTTAGTGCTGATTATGTGGTTTTGGCTGGTGCACAGTGTGTAGAGGCTACTAATCAGCAGTTATTTAATTCACTGGAAAATCACTGGTTACAATTGAATAAAAAATGCGAAAATTTATCGTAAATATAATTACATATATTATTCGTGCTTATCAGTATGTTATTAGTCCTTATTTGACGCCAAGCTGTCGTTATAGTCCAACGTGTTCTGAATATTCAATAGAAGCATTTCAACGATTCGGGGTTTTCCGAGGGTTTGTTTTATCTGTTCGTCGAATATTCAGTTGCCACCCCTGGCACCATGGTGGACATGATCCGGTACCTGCTACATTCACATTAAAAAAATCTATAAAAGAATAAAACGCTGAAATTAAACAGCCGGAACGAATAAATCATGGGAAATCAACGCGTACTTTTATATTTAACTCTATTTTTCATTATCTATATGATATGGGCACAATGGCAAATAGATTATGCGCCAAAATCAGAGTCTGGCACTATAAGCCAATCTACACAGATAAATGGTAAACAGATAACAACGGAAGATATACCGCTAGCAGTAACAACAGATAGTGGCCAGATTATTTCGCCTGCAGGTAAAGAAGTAAGCGCAGTTAGTAAACATATAAGAGTTGTTACTGATGTACTGGATGTAGAGATAGATACTAAAGGCGGTGATATTCTACGTGTGGTTTTACGTGATTATTCAGTAAAAGCAGATGAGCCTGAAGAGAAATTGGTGTTGATGACGGATGCAGATATTAATTATCATATTGCGCAATCAGGACTGGTTTCGGTTAACAAAGGTACTGCGCCCTCACATAATGCAATTTATCGTAGCGAACAAGATGTCTATCGTTTAGCAGAGGGAGAAGACATTATTGAAGTTCCGCTTTACTGGGAAAATGGTAATGGCGTCACTGTTAAAAAAGTTCTAACGTTTAAACGTAACAACTACGTTATCGACATAAATAATTACATCACGGCGGGTTCGCAGAAGTGGAGTGGCAGTGATTATATGCAACTCACACGTTCACTCCCGGTAGAAATAAATGGTAATGCATTTATAAGGACCTATACTGGCGGCGTTGTGTATAACGATGAGATTAAATACGAAAAATATGATTTTGATGATATTGCGGAAACAAACTTAAACTATCAATTAGCAGATGGTTGGGTGGCGATGATTCAGCATTATTTTCTTGCGGCGTGGATTCCTGAACGCGGTAAAGATAATCTATATTATAGTCGTTACAATCGAAATAAAGATCATTACACCATGGGTACGCGTACATCCGCTATTACTATAGATGCGGGGCAAACCGGTGAAATAAATTCTCGTTTAGTGGTTGGTCCAAAATTACAATATGAACTGGAAGAAATAGCACCAGGTTTAGATCTAACGGTTGATTACGGTATATTAACCATTTTCGCAAAACCACTGTTCTGGTTATTAAATGCTTTTCACGAGATGTTTAATAACTGGGGCTGGGCTATTATATTTTTAACTATTACAGTAAAAGCTATATTTTTTAAATTATCAGAAATGAGTTATCGCTCTATGGCAAGAATGCGCAAAGTGGCTCCGCGCATTCAAAAGATGAAAGAACAGTTTGGTGATGACCGTCAGGCAATGAGCAAGGCGATGATGGAGATGTACAAACGGGAAAAAATAAACCCGATGGGCGGTTGTCTCCCCATCGTTGTACAGATGCCGGTTTTTATCTCGCTTTACTGGGTATTGCTTGAAAGCGTTGAAATGCGTCACGCACCATTTGCTCTATGGATAACAAATTTAACCGATAAGGACCCCTACTTTGTATTACCTGTTTTAATGGGTATATCGATGTTTATCCAGCAAAAATTAAATCCAGCACCCGTTGACCCTATCCAACAAAAAGTATTTCAGATAATGCCTTTTGCGTTTACTATCATGTTTGCTTTTTTCCCTTCAGGGCTGGTGCTTTACTGGGTAGTAAATAATATATTATCGATTACACAGCAATATTTTATTACTAAAAGAATTGAAAACAGTTAATTTAATTAGTAATTAAGAAGATATGTATAGTGATACCATCGCCGCCATCGCAACTCCTGCAGGCCAGGGCGGCGTAGGTATCGTTCGTGTTTCAGGCACCGGCGCCGCTGATGTCGCAAAGAAAATTTCTGGTTTATGCCCTGCTCCACGTTACGTACACTACGGGGTCTTTAGCGATAAAGATAAAGTCACGATTGATAGTGGCTTAACACTCTATTTTAAAAAACCCTTTTCTTTTACTGGCGAAGATGTCATTGAGTTTCATGCTCACGGCGGGCCGGTTGTTTTAGATATTTTATTAAAAGAAATACTACAACACGATGTTCGGCCGGCAAGAGCGGGTGAATTTACGGAACGTGCTTTTTTAAATGACAAAATAGATTTAGCACAGGCTGAAGCGATAGCCGATTTGATTGCTGCGGATAGTGAACAGGCAGCGCGTGCAGCAATACGATCTATGCAGGGCGAATTTTCAGCCGTGATTCAACAGCTAGTAGAAGATTTAACGCAATTACGTATTTATGTTGAGTCAGCTTTAGATTTTCCTGAAGAAGAAATAGATTTTTTGGCAGACGATGCCATTTCAGAAAAACTAGGTTCAGTAAAACAAAAATTACAGAAAGTAAAATCCTCAGCGCAACAGGGCCGTTTGTTAAAAGAAGGAATGACCGTTGTAATAGCAGGAAAACCAAATGCCGGAAAATCAAGCCTGTTAAATCAACTAGCGGGACAGGATTCGGCGATCGTTACTGATGTTCCAGGAACAACGCGCGATATTTTACGCGAACATATTCAAATAGATGGTTTGCCTTTGCACATTATAGATACGGCAGGCCTGCGCGACAGTGATGACGTGGTTGAGCAAGAAGGTGTAAAACGCGCAAAACAAATGATTGAAAAAGCGGACCGCGTTTTATTTGTTGTTGATATTAATGATGATGACCAATCAATAATGCAAACGTTGCCAGAAAATATAGGTAGAACTACCATATATAATAAAATTGATAAGATTAATCGTGTTGCTGAGATGCAAGGTCAGGATATCTATCTTTCAGCAAAAACAGGCCATGGCATTGACCTGTTAAAGCAGCATTTAAAAAATTGCATGGGTTATCAACAAAAAACTGAAGGACAATTCATCGCGCGTCGTCGACATCTGGATGCAATTGATGCGGCGGAAGAACATTTACAGATCGCCGATAGAAACTTGCATGAATTAAAGGCAGGTGAATTACTCGCCGAAGAACTTCGTTTTGCACAGGAAGCGCTTTCATCCATAACGGGTGAGTTTAGTAGTGATGATTTATTGGGGAGAATTTTTTCAGATTTTTGTATTGGAAAATAAGGCACCAAAAATTATTTAGCGGCCAGGTATTTTTATATCGTAAAAACATAAATAAATAATGACAGACTCAACTAAAAAATCCGCTATTTTATTAATTCATTGTTTGGACAAGCCCGGTCTCGTTGTTGCGATTACGGATTTTATCCATAATAACGGCGGTAATATTTTATATCTTGATCAGCATGTCGATAGTGAACGCGGCGTTTTTTTCATGCGTATTGAATGGGACCTGAAAAAATTTGCTATCCAGCAAGATAAGATCGCCGAGTATTTTGAAACGTTGGTTGCTTCACGTTATCAGATGACAGCACAATTACATTTTTCTGACACGAAATTACGTATGGCATTGTTTGTATCAAAAATGTCACATTGTTTTTATGATCTACTTGCGCGTTATGAGAGTGGTGAATTAAATGTTGAGATACCGGTAATTATTAGCAATCACGCCGACCTTCAACATGTAGCAGAACGGCTAGATATTGATTTTCACTGTATACCCGTCACTAAAAACAATAAACAACAACAAGAAGAAAAACAGAAAGAGCTGCTACAGCAACATCATATCGACTTTATTGTACTGGCGCGTTACATGCAGGTATTAAGTGATGATTTTGTGAAATGTTACCCACAACGGATTATAAATATCCATCACTCTTTTCTGCCGGCATTCCCCGGAGGCCGTCCTTATCACAGCGCCTATGAACGCGGCGTGAAAATCATAGGTGCAACTAGTCATTACGTAACCGCTGAACTAGATGCTGGCCCGATTATTGAGCAGGATGTGGTTCACGTTAGTCATAAAGATTCAGTTGAAGATATGGTGCGCATTGGCCGTGATCTAGAGAAAATTGTGCTTGCGCGCGCGGTCAGACATCATGTGCATCATGATTTACTGGTTTACGAGAACCGTACTGTTGTATTTGAATAGTAAAAATATTTCTACCGCAGTGGCGCAAAGAGGCTGAGTTGTTTTTGTTGTTCGCCATAGGTGAACAACCAGTTAATTTTTCTCTTTGGTCTTCCGCGGCAAAATAGTCTTTAAATTGTTTGGTAATATAGATTTTGTGGATGATTTGCCTGTGCAAAAAAGAACCAGCGCTCAGCGATTAAACCGACATATTGCACGATAAACGCCAAAGCAAACAGACCAAACATATCACTAGCTAGTGCGACTGAAAGTAACAGCACGGGCACGACAAAAACCATCACTAAAAACGCCCACTTTATGCTTTTAAACAAAGCAGGTTTTGCACCGTGAAAATATTCGCGGGTATTAAAGGAGCCGCCCATTGAACCCTGTGCTTTTTGTTTGATATTTTTATGACGGATGCCGATAGCCGAGCTTAGATTTGATTTATATTTTATTTTTGAGTTTCGAATTAAAGCGGCACTGCGCGTTATAAATGCGAACGCGGTCAGAACAATAGCCCAGCCACCGTAAAAATTAATTAAATCTGATTCAACAAAGGCAGCAAAAGCGGCGCTTAATGCAAAGCCAGAAGCCATGCCAAGCAGCGTGTAATTTATAACCGTAAGTGGTGTTGACCATTCCTGTAAAAATTTAATGCAGGCATAAATCATAGCGGTGCAAATAAATAATGAAAAAGCTAATACCGTATTGATCATGCCAACCAGTAAAGATAGATCTACGATGAAATCTGCGCTAAGTGCAAACAACACAGGGTTCCATCCAGAGATATGTATCATTGCATAAATAAAAGTGGTGCCCATAAAAGCCGGCAATACGATTACTTCACGTGATAACCAGGACGTTTTCCACTTTGCTGCAGAGCGCCAGGCCCGTTCTGGATGACCCAGATGGAAGAAAGAAGCAATCAGCCCCGCCACTAAAAATACTAGTGCAAGTAAACTGCCGTAACCATAAAAACCAGGAGAGTCCTGTACCGGCAATACTTTAATGACGGAATAAAGCTGGCCGGTATATAAAGCTAAAAACAGCCCCTGACCTACCCCAATTAATGTAGTCAGAAAAATTACTGAAAAAGCAGGATGCATAGTTATAGTCTCTTTAATTTATTGAAGATGATCATATTTATAAAATGCCTTGTATAAAGACTACCAACTCATAACATCGTCGAGTGTTTGTTCGTCATCACCCGGCATAGGTAACTGACGTTCTTTATTAAGCGGATTATCAACACGGGTAAGCTCATCTTTGTGAATAGTGATGTTGGCTTTACGGCGAGGTAAATAGTGGTTCGCTGGTTTTGTGCCCCACTCTGGCATTAATTGATAACCACCGTTATCACGAATTTGTTCTGATACGATTGAGTCAGGATCATTTACATCACCAAATAGACGAGCGCTGGTCGGACACGCTAAGACACATGCCGGTTTACGTTCAGCTTCTGGTAATGTTTCATCATAGATACGATCAACACATAAGGTGCATTTTTTCATTACTTTCTGGTTTTCATCGATCTCGCGGGCGCCATATGGGCAGGCCCATGAACAATATTTACAACCGATGCATTTGTCATAATCGACGAGAACAATACCGTCTTCTTCGCGCTTATAACTGGCACCCGTCGGACAAACGGGAACGCAGGGTGGCTCCTCACAATGCAGACAGCTTTTTGGAAAATGAACGGTTTGTGTATTAGGGAATTCGCCAATTTCAAAAGTTTGTACACGATTAAAAAAAGTTCCTGTCGGGTCCTTATCGTAAGGATTATAGTCAGACATAAAACCAGCGGTACCGGAGGTGTTCCACTCCTTACAACTGGTAACGCAGGCATGACAGCCAACGCACACATTTAAATCGATAACTAAAGCAAGTTGAGTCATATGTAATTCCTAAGCCTTCTTACCAGCAAAATATTTTAACCAGCGGCCACTCATAAATTTATTGCGAGTCAGGGTGCCAGGTGTTTTTGCGCCTTCTTTAAACTGTGGGAAAGTTTCTTCGGGCTCGCCCTCTTCGGCGGGATAAATTTTTACGCGTACGTCATACCATCCGGCCTGTCCGGTTACCGGATCAGAGTTAGATAAGTGATCGCCGGCTTCGCTCGAAGGCAATTCTTCGCTGATCAAGTGATTTAACAAAAAGCCTTTTTGTGATTCGTTGGCGTTTTTCTTTAAGCCCCAGGTGCCCCTGGCTTTACCAATGGCGTTCCATGTCCATACCGTTCCTGGCTCGACCGCTTCAGAATGACGACACATGCAACGTACTTTTCCGTGCATAGATTCCACCCACATCCATTGGCCATCAGCAATGCCAGCGGCAATGGCCGTTTTGGTATTCACGTGCAGATAATTATGGGTGTGAATTTGACGTAACCAGGCATTTTGTGAATCCCATGAATGGTACATCGCCATTGGGCGTTGGGTAATGGCATTTAATGGATACTGACGTAAATCGGTTTGTTGCGCCTCAAGTGTGTCGGAGTAAAAGGGTAAAGGATCAAAATGTGTATTGATGCGATCACGTAAATGGTCGGGCGGTTGTTTGCCGTCGGATTTTCCTTGTGCGGCGAGACGGAATTTTTGTAACACTTCACTATAAATATGAATGTTAATGGGCTCTGCATAGCGCGTTAGGCTATGGCGTTTCGCCCATTCCAGATAACCCTGATTCCAGTTGCGCATGTACTGATAAGATTTAGGCAGTTCATACTGAAAAACACAGTTGTTTTTTTCGTACATCTCCCATTGATTCGGGTTGGGCTCCCCTTTCATGAATTTTTCACCACCCTTTCCACGCCAACCGGCAAGAAAACCAATACCAGAACCTGGCGCGGTTTCGTAATTGATCACGAAGTCAGGATAATCGCGGTATTTACGTTCTCCCTGTTCATTAACAAATGCAGGCAGTTTTAAGCGTGAACCCAGCTCAATAATCACTTCCTGAAAAGGTTTGCACTCACCGGTTGGAGGTACAACAGGAATACGGACTGAATCGACAGGACCATCAAATTCTGAAATTGGGCGATCTAACATCGACATTACATCATGGCGTTCCAGATAAGTGGTATCGGGCAATACCAGATCGGCAAAGGCAACCATTTCTGACTGGAAGGCATCACAAACAATCAAAAAAGGTATTTTATATTCGCCCTGCTCGTCTTTATCGTTGAGCATGTCGCGCACGCTCTGTGTATTCATGGTTGAATTCCATGCCATATTGGACATGAAAATCATCATGGTATCGATGGGATATGGATCACCACGCCAGGCATTGGTAATGGCGTTTTGCATTAAGCCATGAACGGACAAAGGGTGTTCCCAGGAAAAAGCTTTATCAAGACGAATGGGCCCGCCTTTCTCATCCACAAACAGATCGTCCGGGTCTGCCGGCCAGCCAAGTGGCATACCATTTAATGGCGTATTCGGTTGAACATCATCCCAGCTTGTCGGCGTTTTTGCGCAGGGAGGGATCGGTCTTGGGAAAGGCGCTTTGTGGCGGAAGCCACCAGGGCGATCAATCGTACCCAAAATACTCATCAATATAGACATGCCGCGAATGGTCTGGAAACCATTAGAATGTGCCGCCAGTCCACGCATGGCATGGAAAGACACCGGGTTGCCTTTTATGTGGTCATGTTCTTTGCCCCAGGTATCGGTCCACGAAATGGGCAGCTCGATCTGTTCATCACGCGCAGTGATGCCCATTTCATAGGCAAGGCGTTTGATGGTTTCAACCGGAATCCCGGTGATGTCAGCGGCCCATTCAGGCGTGTAATCTTTAACTCGGTCGACCAGTAACTGGAAGGCGGGTTTTACCGGAGTACCATCATCGAGTTTAAATTCACCTAACAGATAAGGGTCTGAACCTTCGGTGTGCATAGAAATAGGTTTATTGAGATCTCTGTCCCACCAGAGTTTGTTTTGTGCATCAAAGCACCCTTCTTCTTTTGGTACTTCAAAGCGCACAAACATGCCATGTTCGCTAGAGCCCTCATCCATGTTGACCAGTTCGGCGGAGTTTGTGTAATTTACAAGAAATTCACGGTCATATAGACCCTGTTTGATGATTTCATTAATCAGCGCTAAAAATAATGCGCCATCAGTACCCGGTTTTATCGGTACCCATTCATCGGCGATACCGGCATAACCGCTGCGTACCGGGTTAATAGCAATGAATTTTCCACCCTGGCGTTTAAACTTGGCTAAAGCGATTTTCATTGGGTTAGAGTGGTGATCTTCAGCGGTTCCAATCATAATGAACAGCTTGGAACGCTCGAGATCAGGGCCGCCAAACTCCCAAAAAGAGC
Source organism: uncultured Gammaproteobacteria bacterium (assembly GCA_913065105.1). GTDB lineage: Bacteria > Pseudomonadota > Gammaproteobacteria > SZUA-229 > SZUA-229. The sequence continues at coordinate 51,733 of CAJXZZ010000009.1, forward strand.
CACCGATAGTGTAAATCATGCCAGCGGCCATATTCACTGAACACAAGCCGCCATGTGCCGCGTAGTTTGGTGTGCCAAACTGTTTTGAAAATAAACCGGTTAAAGCCTGCATCTGATCTCGACCAGTAAACAAGGCGAATTTTTTCGGGTCAGTGGCGCGAATTTTGCTTAGGCGTTCTTCCATAATGGAAAAAGCCTTGTCCCAGGAAATTTCAACAAATTCATTATCACCACGGTTGCTATCAGGTTTGCGCATTAGTGGTTTAGTCAGACGCGCAGGGGAGTATTGTTTCATGATGCCCGATGCACCTTTGGCACAGATTACGCCTTTATTTAGTGGGTGCTCAGGGTTGCCCTGAATATAACGAACTTCGCCATCACGCAGCGTGACTCGAATACCGCAGCGACAGGCACACATATAACAAGTCGTGTTTTTGGTCTCTATACGACTATTTTCATCCGTCGCTTTTGACGTCGGGTTATGTACCGGTTGTGACATAGTTTTTCCTGATGCGCGGTAAAAGTTGGCTAGGCGTTATCAATTTAATAATATCAAGTGATTACTGTACTTGAGCTGATGGCGTTTGGCTAATCAGCATTATTAAAGCAACCATAAAATATTCTAATATTCTAATATAAAGACAGCTTATGGTTTGTAATATAGCCGTAAACAAAGCGATATAGCTGTTATTCATATGGGATATAGCAAAAAATTTTTAAACAAATCAGTTTTAAAGTAAGACTGGCTTTAATAATAAAGAGGGTTAAAGAATTCCAATAAAGTTGATTAATTATCAATAGCTTAAACGAATTTCTAAAATGAATTTTAGATTGTCTCAATATGTAACGTATTGATTTTACTTCCTATAATATAAGTGTGTCATTTTTTCGACAAAGCTATATTTTGTGCTATATATAAAACATAAGATGTAAAAAATTATGGCTGTTAGCAATAACTGCTGTATAGAAATGAGAAAAAATTTAAATGGGACTTTAAATTTTGTTGGACAAAGAGAATGAATTTAAATCAAAATAGAAGCTGGTTTTTAGGCATATTTGCATTTGTTGCGTTGTTTGCCGGATCCAGTTTATTTATTACGAATGAACTAGGCGACCAGCCGGGTGCCATTCAATTTTCTGGTTTAACCGACGCAGATATCGACATGATTATGTCAGTTAAAGCTAAAATGCAAGCGGCTAAAATTCAGCCCGATTAGTTTTATCTGCAATGCGTGAGTACTTTTAAACGTCTTTCTTGGTGGGCAAAGGTAGCTAAAACGACACGTATCTGCGCATCTATAGTGCCAGATGAATCAATATCATCTACTTCTGTTAAGTACTTTTGGCCTAAGCTTTAGGTTAAATCACTGATTTGTATTATCCAGGTTTGTAATATAATAGGCAGCCTTAATCTTGAGGTTGTTAATGTTTTATTCTGATTCTTTTGATGTAATTGTTATTGGCGGTGGCCACGCAGGCACAGAAGCCGCGCTTGCTGCTGCGCGTATGGGTGTAAAAACTCTGCTGCTGACACATAACATTGAAACCCTGGGCCAGATGAGCTGTAATCCCGCTATCGGTGGTATCGGTAAAGGCCATCTGGTAAAAGAAATTGACGCTATGGGCGGCGTCATGGCAAAAGCGGCCGATCGTGGCGGCATTCAGTTTCGTATTTTAAACAGTCGTAAAGGCCCAGCTGTTCGTGCTACCCGTGCGCAGGCTGACCGTGTTTTATACAAAGCGGCGGTTCGAGAAGTTTTAGAAAATCAACCCAATCTTTCTTTGTTTCAACAAGCGGTAGACGATTTAATTGTAGAAACCATCAATGGTGAGCAACAAGTGACGGGTGTTGTTACTCAGATGGGGCTTAAGTTCAAAGCAAAAGCCGTCGTGTTAACGG
>CAJXZZ010000010.1 GCA_913065105.1 uncultured Gammaproteobacteria bacterium
GTGTACCAATTTCTTGGTTTTGATGTTTCTGTAAAACTGCCATTGGAGCTAAGCCAATTAACTTTAATTTGTTTTTATTACCTGCTAGCTCAACAGGTGTAAAAAGTATGTGCCCAATAACTTTATTTTCAGTTTCAGCTACTAGCGAAATAAAGGTGCAATTACTACTTCTGAGCGCGTTAACTAGATTGGCTTCATCTTCTGTTTCAAATGCATCTGCATTTATATTCCATATGGCTTCAGTATCTGCCGATTCTTCTTCACGTATATTCATCTAGATTCTTTTTTGCGTATAACAATTGGATAGGGCGCCTACCCAGGCGTCATAATTTTCTATAATATGTAGCCTTGCAGGCGTCATAATACGATATTTAAGGGTAAAAAGGCGCCAGAACATAAGGAGATGTTAATATGGATAGTCCTACAAGGAAGTTTGTTCCAAAATCCACTCGGTTGATGGATCAAGTGCGTGAGGTCCTTCGTTTTCATCACTATGCCTATAATACTGAAAAGTCCTATGTTAGCTGGATATTACAGTATATTCGTTTTAATGACAGGTGCCACCCTAAGGATATGGGCAAGTCTGAAGTTGAGGCTTTTCTAAGTTATCTTGCGCTAAATCGCGGTGTATCTGCATCGACTCAAAACCAGGCCTTTAGTGCGATTGTTTTTTTATATAAACAAGTCCTTCACATGGATTTTGATTTGGATATACGTGCCTCGCGTGCGCGTAAATCAACAAGGCTGCCTGTTGTATTAAATAGGAAGGAGGTGGCGGATATCATTAACCAGTTAAATGGTACTGCCAAAGTTTTAACGCAATTGATGTACGGCTGTGGGTTACGATCATTAGAGGTAATTAGACTACGTGTTCATGATATCGATTTCAGTCAGAAACAGATTATAATAAGGGCGGCAAAAGGCAATAAGGATCGTGTGACGTTTTTACCAACAAACCTTGTCAGTTTACTTAAAGCACAAATTATCAGTGTCGAGCAGTTGCACCAGGATGATCTGGCTAACGGCTTTGGTGAGGTATTTCTTCCTGATGCATTGGCTAGAAAATATGTCAATGCGGCGAAGTCATTCGGCTGGCAATATTTGTTTCCATCAAAAACTATTTCAAAAGATCCTCGAAGCGGCAAGTCTATGAGGCATCATCTTCATAAGTCGGCTCTGCAAAAAGCGATATCACAAGTTGTTAAGAAGCTTGGTATGCAAAAAAGAGTGACGCCACATGTCTTTCGCCACTCGTTTGCTACCCATATGTTAGAGGATGGCGCTAACATAAGAATGGTGCAGACTTTATTGGGCCACAAAGATGTTAAAACCACTGAAATTTATACGCACGTTATGAGTACGCAGTTTGATAATGTGCAAAGCCCGTTAGACAATCTGCAACAATAATCGCTGTTAACCATTAGTTATAAAGAGGGTGATCGTATTACCATCATCTTTTCGATCTGCATGTCTTTAAAGGTATGCGGTATACCGCCAACACCATGACCAGAATGTTTTAAACCGGCGAAGGGCATCCAGTCGACACGGAATGCGGTGTGGTCATTAACCATAACGGCCGATGCGTCGAGTTGTTTGAAGGCGTGCATACAGGTGTCGATGTTTTTGGAAAATACCGCGGCCTGAAAGGCGACATCTAAACTGTTTGCCTGTGTGATTGCTTCATCAATATTTTCGTATTCATAAACACAGATTACAGGGCCAAAAATTTCGTTCTGTGAAATGATGGCATCAGCTGGCGGGTTAAATAAAACCGTTGCCTGATAACAGCTATCGGAAATCTTTTTGCCGCCAGAGATTAACTCGGCACCTTTAGTGACCGCATCTTGTACCCATTCATCGATGCGTTCGGTTTCTGCATGGCGGATAAGAGGGCCAATGTCTGTATCAGCTAAGGTGGGGTCACCGATCTTCATCTTATTGCCGGCTTCGGCAATTCTTTCTGCAAGTTCTCGGGCGATTGATTTTTCTGCATAGACACGCTGTACAGAAACACAGACCTGACCGGCATGATAGAAACCGGCTTTGGATAATAGGGCGACGGTGTCATCCATGTCAGCATCATGTGAAACGATAACGGGGGCAACGCCGCCGTGTTCGAGTGCACAACGTGTGCCATCGGCCAGTCTGGAACGTAACATCCAGCCAACACGTGCACTGCCGATAAAACTGAAGAAACCAACTCGGTTATCTGACACTAACTGGCTTGCAGCATCGTGATCGGTGGTAACGATTCCCTGGCACCAGGCCTCGGGTAATCCGGCTTCATGTAATATATTAATAAGTCGGAAGCAGGAGAGCGGTGTGTCTTCAGCGGGTTTGATAATAACCGGACAGCCAGCGGCGATCGCTGGGCCGACCTGATGAACGGCCAGGTTAAGCGGGTGGTTAAATGCGCTGACAGCTACGACCACACCGATGGGTTCGCGGGTGGTAAAGGCGAGGCGGTTCATTGAGGCGGCGTTTCTACTCATGGGGATCTCTTCGCCATGTTCGCTGCGAATAACGTCAACGCAGTTTTTTATACCATCGATGGCACGCGTTACTTCAACTTTTGAATCGGTTAATGGTTTGCCACCTTCGCGTGCGGCTTCAATGGCGAGTTCATCAAAACGGGACAACATGATGCCAGCGGTTTTTTCTAAGATGTTTATTCGTTGTTCGGCGCTGAGCCAGTTTTTTTTGTTAGTAAATAAGTTGTGCGCAGTGTTCAATGCCGTTTCGACGGCAGAAGAGTCACCGGTTTCGATGCTGGCGATGTGTGCACCGTCATAAGGTGCAGTGACATTGACGGTGCCAGCAGCTGTTGCACCGGGGACTAAAAGTTTGAAATGGTCAGACATGGTTCTTCTCTTTATAAATTTTTTTCACCGCAGAGACGCGGAGATTTGCTTTTGATTTTTAAATCGGACAGGCGATATTACCTAACCGTTCCGTCAGTATCATATTCTCACGATAATCAATCGGTATCACCACCAGGCTAGGCCCTTTTTCGTTGAAGGCTGTCTCTAAAGTATCGACAAGGTCTTTGCTGTTTTCTACTTTGTGACCAAACCAGCCAAATGACTCTGCCAGTTTTAACCAGTCTGGATTACCAAAAGATAAGTCTGTGTGTTTGCCGAATTCATTCTGCTGTTTCCAGGCGATTAATCCGTACATGTTATCTTCCCATATCATGGTGACAATATTTGAGTTCAGGCGTCTGGCGGTTTCCATCTCCTGCACGTTCATCAGGTAACCGGCGTCACCAGAAATTGAGAGTATGCGTTTGTCCGGGTAAACCAGAGAGGCAGAAATGGCACCGGGCAGGGCAAAACCCATGGAACAAAAACCATTGGGAATCAGGCAGGTGTTCGGTTCATGGCATTGGTAATGCCTGGCGATCCACATTTTATGCGCGCCGACATCCGAAAGCAGAATGTCCTCTGGTCCCATTACCTGACGGCAGTCCCAGAGTACTTTTTGTGGCCGAATAGTTCCTTGTGTATCGTCATCTTTATGCATGGCTAATTCGTTCTGCATGCTGCGACGTGTTGCAGCCTGGTGCGAGTGATCGAAATTAAAATTACCGTTAGCTGCAGCGCGTGTATTTAACATCCACAGGGTGTGCGCAAGGTCACCGACCAGTTCTGTTTCGGGATGATAATCAGAATCGATTTCTGCGGGCAGGAAGTCGGCATGGATAATGTGACGTTTACCTTCTTTGTTCCACAGGTTAGGGTGGTATTCCACCATGTCGTAACCCAATGCAAGCACTACATCTGCCGCCTCCAGGGCACAGGCAACGACGTCTCGTGATTGTAGACCGATGGTATACATGCAGTAGTCAGCATCCATATCTACACAGCCCTTTGCCATGAAAGTGTTGATGACACCGATACCGGTCTTCTCACAAAACAGGCGTAACTGTTTACTCGCGCGTCGACGGATACAACCGTTGCCGGCGAGGATGACTGGGTGTTTAGCGTTTTTTAATATCTCGAATGCCTGATTAATAATTTTGTCATCGGTAACCGCGCGTCTGAAGCGTTGAGGTTTTAGTGGTTTGGTGATGGTCTGTAATTTGGCGATGTCTTCTGGTAGTTCAATATGCACTGCACCGGGTTTTTCAGAGCGTGCAACACGTATGGCTTTGCGAATGATCTCCGGGATGTTGTCCGGATGTAAGACCGTGGTTGCCCATTTGGTCACGGGCTCAAACATTTTCACCACATCCATAATCTGATGCGATTCTTTATGTAAACGTTGTGAGGAGCCCTGTCCGGTGAGGGCCAGTAACGGTGCGTGATCCATATTAGAATCTGCAACGCCGGTTATAAGATTGGTTGCACCGGGACCTAGTGTGCCCAGGCAACCGGCGACATTGCCGGTGAGTCGGCCATAGATCTCAGCCATGAATGCAGCGCCTTGCTCGTGACGGGTGAGGATAAATTTGATCTTGTCTGATTTTTCCAGAGAGACCATGAAATCAGCATTTTCTTCGCCAGGCACGCCGAAGATGTATTCTATGCCTTCTTCTTCCAGGCACTTTACGAATAGGTCAGATGCTTTCATAGTATTTTATCCTTAATTTATTTTTGCTTATTTGTATGAGAATGACGCTACCAATAAGTTCAACGAGCACTGCCATACACTATAAACCTCTGACTATTGTTGTCCATTATTTTGTTGCGATTGAAGTTATTGAGTCATTACACTCTGTGTTATTATTGCCGCATTGATAAGATTAGTGATGAATTTAGAGGGTAGCGATATGCAAACAAAGCAGTTGAAAATACGCGTGATTACGATTACAACCATAATATTTGCACTGGCATTGTTTCGATTATTGCCCCACCTGCCCAACGTGTCACCAGTAGCGGCTATGGCATTGTTTGGCGGTGCCTATTTCGCAGATAAACGCATGGCCTTTGTCGTGCCTTTTGTGGCGCTTTTTGTCAGCGACCTTGTGCTAGGTCTACATAATTCGATGATTTTCGTTTATGCCGGTTTTGCATTAACCGTGGTTATCGGTTTCCAGTTGCAAAAAAGGCTTACTGTTACTAATACGGCGTTTGCTGTTGTGGCTTCATCGGTGTTGTTCTTCCTGCTGACTAATTTTGGCGCATGGATGACATCAGGCTTATATGCAAAAACAGCAGCGGGTCTTATGCAGGCTTATGCTGCCGGCATCCCATTCTTCCAGAATTCGCTGTTAGGTAATGCGGTTTATGCGGCGGTTATCTTTGGTGGTTACCATCTGCTGCAGAAGAATATTGCAGTATTAAAAGAGCCTGCTCTTAAGTAAAAAACTTCACCGCAGATTAGGGCAGGAAGCCCGTAAGTAGAATAACGCATATGTCCATGGATGGACGGTAGTAGGGTAATGCAGGAGCTATTACCGAGGAGCAGTTATCGAGGCGCAGAGTTTTTATTGTTAACCTGGCCTTCGGCCTGTTAAGAACTAAGAGATGTTTTTCTCAGCGTCTCTGCGGTGAATAGTCTTTTAAGGTTTTAACCCAACCCCAATCCTCAACAGTCGCAGTGCAAAATAATACAGCACCACGATAAAGCCGATGATGATGACAAACGCTGTTGTTACATCGATATCACTTACTCCCAGAATACCGTAATGAAACGCGTTAACCATGTACAGTATAGGGTTGACCAGCGAAACATTCTGCCAGAATTCCGGCAGCATCTTTATCGAATAGAAAACCCCGCCGAGATAGATCAGAGGAGTTAATACAAACGTTGGGATAATGGTGATGTCATCAAAACTTCTGGCATAAGCGGCATTGATGAAACCGGCCAGTGCAAACAGTATCGACGTCAGGATAAATACGGCTAATGTAACGCTATAACTATGTATCTGAATCTCGGAAAAAAACATCGATACTACGGTTGCGATAGTGCCAACGATGATTCCTCTGGCTACACCGCCAGAGACGAAACCGAGCAATATAATGTAATTTGGTAATGGCGATACCAGCATCTCTTCAATACTGTGGTGAAATTTTGAGCTGAAAAACGACGACACTACATTGGCGTAAGCATTGGTAATGACCGCCATCAGGATAAGCCCGGGCACGATGTAGTCCATGTATTTATAACCGTCGATGTCACCGATCTGCTTGCCGATAATCTCACCGAAAATAATAAAATAAAGTGCGATAGTAATGGCCGGCGGCAATATGGTCTGCACCCAGATGCGGATGAATCGCAGATATTCTTTGGTTGCGATCGTTTTCAGCGCCGTCATCTGTTGTGGAAAATTCATCGTGTAACTACCTCGTTGGCGTCACCATCTTTATTGTTCATCATGGAAATAAACAGTTGTTCCAGGCGATTGGTTTTGTTTTTCATGCTGACAACTTTGATGCCGCAAGCATTAAGAGTAGTAAACAGGCCATTGATGTCTTGTGTGGCATTGACGTCGGCTTCCAGGGTAGTGTTATCTATCATCCGTACAGAGTAATCTTTGCAATCAGGTATCGCTTCGATGTCGTTGGCAAGATATAACACGAAGGTTTCGAGATGTAAGCGGTCCAGCAATGTACGCATCTTTGTCTGTTCGATGGTGATGCCATGATCAATAATGGCAATGTTGTTACAGAGGCTTTCAGCTTCTTCCAGATAATGGGTGGTTAGAATAATGGTGGTGCCTTTGGCGTTCTGCTGTTTTAGAAACTGCCACATAGAGCGGCGTATCTCGATATCAACACCGGCAGTGGGTTCATCGAGAATGAGTAACTTGGGTCGGTGCATCAGTGCGCGCGCGATCATCAGCCGGCGCTTCATGCCGCCGGAAAGCTCTTTTGCCATATCAAAGCGTTTTCCCCAGAGGTCGAGTTGTTTTAGATAGACTTCAGCGCGTTTCGTGGCTTCTTCCCGATTGATGCCGTAATAACCTGCCTGGTTGATAAGGATTTCGCCTACCGGTTCAAAAATGTTGAAGTTGAATTCTTGCGGTACCAGACCGATATGCATGCGAACATCAGCAGAGTTTGTATCGATATTTCGCCCAAAAACTTCAACTTGGCCGGATGTTTTGTTTACCAGTGAGGCGATAATGCCGATAACGGTCGATTTACCGGCGCCGTTGGGTCCGAGCAGGGCAAAAAAGTCTCCCTCTTTTACCGTCAGGTCGACGCCTTTGAGAGCATTTACCCCGTTTTTATAGGTTTTTTGTAGATTTTTAATGTTGAGTGCGTTCAATTTTTTATTTGTGTGTAGTCATTCATGTTGTTTTTTAGGTTGCGCTGATGGTACAGTGTTTGTATTAGTAATACGACCGTCTAATATTTGTGTGTATTTTCGCTGCCTGGAAGTAGCTCTAATGGTGGCGGGTTTGTTGGTTTCAAGATGATGAGAGAGATTTATGGGTACGAAAGGTGAAGGTAATCGTCAACGCATTATAGAGGCTGCGGATAGCCTGTTTTACCGGCGTGGTTATAATCAGACTTCATTTCAGGATATTTCAGATGCGACGGGAATTCCACGGGGTAATTTTTATTATTACTTTAAAACCAAGGACGATATTTTAAATGCAGTCGTTGATACGCGCATTGCAGATCTGACGCTTATGGTAAATAGCTGTGAGTCTGCAACCAGTGATGCCAGAGAGCGTTTGCTGATGTTCAGTAATATGCTTGAACATCAGCAAGATGATGTTATTCAATCGGGTTGTCCTATCGGTTCTTTAACGACTGAACTGGCTAAAGATGAACCTGCTTTACATGAAAAATCCCGACAGCCATTTGTTTTATTACGTAACTGGATAAAGTCACAGTTTGAGTCTCTAGGGCTAAGCAATGCTGAAGATCTTGCGATGGATCTGCTGGCCAAGTTACAGGGTGTTACGGTTATGGCCTGCGCGTTTAAAGATGTTGAATATCTAAAACGCAGTCATCATGAGATAAAAGACTGGATCAATAAAAAAACATTAAATTAATTCACCCCTCTGAATAACAACAGAGGATGGGCCTGAGGTATTTGTGATGGAGATGTCTATCGAAGAAGCTTACCTGAGCGCATTTAAAGGAAATTTTACGTCAACAATGCGTTGGCATGATCTAGATGCGTTTTGGCTAACCTTGAAATCACGTGCAGATGATCACTGGTATATCTATGCTGTCGGTGAAGAGCCACCGGAAGCCACCGTTGATCAACAGTATTTTCTGAATTTTATCGATAAGGTCGATGAATTACTGCGTAAGGAACATGATGAAGATTACTGCGGTATTGTTTATATCGATAACAAAGAATCGCCTGAATTCATCAAAATTTTTGATCCTAATAACCTGGGCGTTAGCTGCGGTTTTAGTGAGAAACCACCATTGCCTGGGTGGATCTTATCCAGAATTCAACCAGTAGAACTTGAAGCTGCGTTATACCCACCAAAGAACCGCCAGCGCTGGTGGCAACAGTTATTTACATAAATTTATGGTAGGTCGTGGCAAATAATGCAGGCATTATTGCTATTAATAGAAAGTTAATTTGTTCTGTGTTTACTCTATTCTGGATGAGAAGGATCTTTAGTTAAATCTTCCCGACTTTTTTGGTAGTCATTGTAGGTTTCGTCTGACTGTTTATTACAGTCATCATATTCAGAGGCAGGTCCTTTCATACAGTCTGCTGTTTGTGCAGATTGCATGCCCTGATACCAGTTCTGTTTACTGCATGCGGTTAATGCCAGCGCTAATGTTAAGGTTAGAATTATATGTTGGCGAGTGATTTTCATCATTGTTTTACCACGCTAAATCAGTCGCACTGTGTGCCTAAAATAATGCCGTACTGCTGTAATTCCTGTAAAGCATTTAGGCCACCTTGTTCTACTGCCTCTGGATTGGGATGATTCATCTCTTTGATGATATGTTCAATCGCATCAAGTCCGCTATATGATTCATTTTCCTGCAGCAGGCCGATAAGGCGTGCGCTAACTGGATTGATTTCGAGAAAGCGTACTTCGTCATTTCTGTTGCGGTAAACCACCAGATACGTCGGTTGTGCAGGTGCTTCGTCTGGAAGATTATCTGGGCCCATGGTGTGAACCGGAAACTGATAAACTAGTGGCCAGGCAAGGGGTGAGAATACAGGGTGCTGGCTAAGAAGATCGCCATTGGCATCAATATTATCCATACTGATAGTTTCATCCGAAACGTGTAATGCTAGCTCTACCCATTCATAATGTGCCAGTTCGATCAGTCCAGCTGGGTCTTCACTGTGTGGGCTTCTTTCATTTTGCAGGTAATCGATAAACTCCTGTGATATTTCCAGGAAATAGGGTGAATGGCTTTTATGCTGGGCAAAAAAGTCTCGAACCATGCTGTGCCAGTTTTCATCGTTGTAAATTTCACGGATGATAGGGAAGCCACTGGCAATAAATCCTTCGATATTGTTATACAGCAGTTCACGATAGATACCCATGCGTCGGTCTTCGATACCATCGGGTTTTGGGTTTTTTTTCGGGTTACGAATATGCGCGGTAAATTCGTATTGATGTTTTTTAAATTCTGCTAATGCCATGGTTTAGGACGCCTGCCGCTTTTTATCTAAGACCATTTTATCTGTAGCTGATGCCTGGTTCTGCCATTTGGTTTGCATGTCTGCAATCTGTTTTACTTCTACCAGCAATTCTTCGACAGCGGGTATATTGAAATCACGTTCCAGCAAGGTTGGAAACACACCAAAATGCTCATAGGCTTTATCGAGAATGTCCCATACGGGGTCAATCACATCGGCACCATGAGTATCAACAATTAGATCTTCATCTTCATTGTAATGTCCGGCGATATGTCCATAACGGATTCGTTTTTCGGGTAGCTGTTTTAAGAACTCGATCGGGTCATAATGGTGATTGATCGAGTTAACGTATATATTATTTACATCCAGTAATAAACCGCAGTTTGCTTCTTCAAGAACGGCGTTGATAAATTCGATCTCGTGCATTTCTTTACCTGGAGCGGCAGTGTAATAAGAAGCATTCTCCATAGATATTTCCTGTTGCAAAATATCCTGCACCCGACGAATACGTTCAGCGACATAATGAACCGCTTCTTCAGTAAAAGGGATCGGTAATAAATCGTAGAGGTGGCCGTCATCCGAACAGTAGGTTAAGTGCTCACTGTAGTGTTTGATGTCGTGTGTCTGTAGAAACTGGCCGACATCTTTAACAAAGTCTTCATCCAGAGGGGCTGGGCTGCCTATAGATAAAGAAAGACCATGGCAGATGAAATCATGCTTTTCTGTGAACTGTCTGAATTTTTTACCGAATGTGCCACCAACATTAATCCAGTTTTCTGGCGCAACTTCCATAAAATCGACTGCTGATAAATCGCTGTTCAGCATCTCATCAAGTTTCTCTCGGCGCAGTCCCAGACCGGCACCAGAAACAGGATATTGTTGTTTTATTTTTGTCATTATTTAGCTGTTCTGTCTGTTAATGCATATTGAATTAGCACTGATTAAATTTTTTGCTGATGAAGTAATCAACGCTGGCTTTACCCGGGCCAATAAAAAATAATACCAGTAGCATAATGGAATATGTCGCTGCAAATTCGATACCGTTGTTTAATATAACGATACTACCATTTTCAGTTATCCAGTCGTAATTCGCATGTTCACGTAATATATCTTTTGCGACGTCGAGGCGTTCGATTGCGCCTGCAGTTCGGTCGCTGGCAAAAAAACCAGAGCCTTCGGCAATCGCTAACCAGCCATTTTGTAGATGCACGGTAACAGCGGCAACAATCATCGTGACCAGTAATGGCAGAGATATCCAGCGTACACCAAAGCCAAAGAACAACATGATAGCACCGCCCGCTTCTGTTAGAGAGGCTGCCCATGCCATTAATTCAGGGAAGGGTAGGCCAAGGCCCCAGTCAGGGTTACCAAACCAGGCGGCGGTACTTTCGATGTCGCCAAGTTTTTTACTGCCAGCCATCCAGAATATAGGCACCAGGTATAAGCGTAGCGCGAGGGGCCCAAGAAAGTCTACTGCTCTTGTTTTGTTAAGAAGTGATTGTGCTTTACAGGCTAGAGTGCATAGTTTTTCCATAGTTTTAATCCCTGTTGGTTTATTATTTTATTGAATACGGTTGCTGTGGTTGACAGCATAATAAGTGTAATAGTTCATTTGCTAAGGCAAAGCGCTATAGCGTTGGTGTTTTGTCTGGATAGATATCGGCCAGCATAGTAGAGGTACCATTTTGCTGTACGATGCGTGCGTGCCGCCGACCGAGTTCACGTGGTTCATGCACGCCGCAGGAGTGCGCAATCATGCCGACTTCGTAGTTTATATTTTTAATGTAGTTGGCTACGCGAATTGATTTTTGTTCGGCAACCAGGCCACGTTGTAATTTTTTGTTGTGGGTGGTGATGCCTGTCGGGCAGGTATTCTGGTGGCATTGTAAGGCCTGTATGCAACCCAGTGAGAACATGAAGCCACGAGCCGAAGTGATAAAGTCAGCGCCTACACACAGAGCCCAGGCGACTTCGGCAGGGTTAATTAACTTACCCGAGGCAATGACTTTTATCCGGTCACGTAAACCGGCTTCGCAGATCTTATCGATGACACGAGGCAGACTTTCGGTAATTGGCATGCCGACGTAATCGAGCAGGCTCATGGGTGCTGCACCGGTACCGCCGTCGGCACTATCGATGGTTATAAAATCAGGTGCGGTTTCTTTGCCGCGTTTGTTCACTGCGGCTAGAAATTCGCCTAACCAGGTTTTATCACCGATCACCGCTTTAAAACCAACTGGTTTGCCGGTGACTTTACGGACGTGGTTAATCATATCGATCAGATCATCGTTGTTTTCTATTTCAGGGTGGCGGTTTGGGCTGACGGAGTTTTCACCCACTGGAATGCCACGAATTTCTGCGATCTGTTCATTGACTTTGGCTGCGGGTAATATGCCACCTTTGCCGGGTTTGGCACCCTGTGACATTTTTATCTCAAACATTCTGACGTTTTCATGCGCAGCGATTTCACGAAGTTTTTCATCGGATAAATTGCCATCTTTATCGCGTACGCCATATTTCGCCGTACCGATCTGAAACACGATGTCTGCACCACCTTCCAGATGAAAGGGTGAAAGACCACCTTCACCGGTATTCATCCATGCGTTGGCTTTTTTTGCGCCATAAGATAAAGCTAGTACCGCCGGTTTTGAGATTGCGCCATAACTCATTCCGGAAATATTAAAAAAGGAATGCGCAGTAAAAGGTTTTTGTGCGGAGTTCTCGCCGATGACTACTGGTTTTGAATTAACTGCGTCTTTGCCCAGGGTGGGGAATGCGGTGTTAACAAAAAGTACTGAGCCACTAGGTTTTAAGTCACGTGTTGAGCCAAACGCAACCGTGTTTTCTATGTCTTTGGAAGCGCGATATACCCAGGTTCGCTGTGCTCGATTGAAAGGCATTTCTTCACGGTCCATGGTGAAAAAATATTGTCGAAAAAAAGCACCTATATGTTCAAAATAATATCGGAAATGACCGATAACTGGGTAGTTTCGCCGAATGGCCTGTTTGGTCTGTGTGACGTCGGCAATGTAAACGCCGATAAGAAAAAGAATAAAGACACCTACTACAAATACAAAAACAGTGGCCAGCCAACTGAGGACTTCAAGTCCAAAAGATTCTGCAGAAAACATTTATTCTTCCATTTATTGATCCAGGTGGAATGTTTAGTGTTCTTTATTTAGTATTCGTTCACTAGCTTGTTGATATTAATATTATTTTTTTACTATTAATATCAACATACCTGGTTTATATGTTTTCGAGTTATCCCGGGCGAAAAAAAGCCCCGAAAATTCGAGGCTTTTTAAACTATTATTAATAATAGTTAGATTGGCAAGAATGCCTGATTACATACCGCTGCCACCGCATTTGCCTTCGCCACATTTAGCTTCTTTCTTAGCTTTGTCATCTGCAGATTTACTGTCACCGCATTTGCCTTCTTTGGCTTTGCTGTCGCCGCATTTACCTTCTTTGGCTTTGCTGTCGCCGCATTTACCTTCTTTAGCTTTGTCTTTGCCTTCACCGCACTTGCCTTCGCCACATTTACCTTCAGCAACTTGCATGTAACCGCCGCTCAGGTTCTGCATACCAAAAGGGTTTGCATCAGCACTTGCGATTGGTGAAGCAGCCATTGCTGTTAAAAAAGTTGCACCCATTGCAACTGATAGTGATTTTTTCATAGTGGTTTTCATTAAAATATTCTCCAATAGTTTTTGGTCACGCCTCAAAAGGGGTGGTTGAGTCTACAATGTAGTCGTATTCAAAGACAAGACCTTGAAATGTAAGTTCACATACTTTTTAAAATAAGTTGAATTTTTTGTTATTTACTTACTAATAACTTTTTAATGCACTCTAAATAGGCCGTTTCATCGGGCATGGTTTGATTGCGCTGTGCATGCCATAGTGCCTCGCCTAGACATTCCATCATGGCATGTTCTGCATCATGCGGGCCGCCAAATTGAATACATAACTTCTGATAACAGTCGTTAATACCTTCAGGGCGATTAGTGCTGATCTGCTCGTGCAGAGCGATGTGCATGCTCATGTGTAGGAAGGGATTGCTCTCACCGGTTTCAGCGGAGAAGTCTTTATCGACTATCTCTTCATTCTCTAATAGATCATGGTATTCAGGGTGAAGTTCTACGATAGTGGCGACGACTTCCTGCATGGGGTCCATCGGGAGCTGGTTCTTTTTTAGTTGCCAGCAACTCAGGTAGACCTGGCGTAATTCGTTTCTGTTGTTTCCGAACATGGTATTTTGCTTGGGTGTTTGTGTGGAGGGGTAATTCTACAGGATGTGATGAGTGTTTGATAATTCGTACGGAGTTACTTAACATTTACACTTTACTAATCATTGAGCTTTGCGGGTCTCGCCCCGCTGGCGAGTCACTTTTTTTCTACAGCTAAAAAAAGTAACCAAAAAAAGCCGCCCCAACTCGTTTGCCCTCCGGGTACCTGAAACCTCAGTCACTGCCAACGAGCCCGCCTTGACGCGCTGTCCCTGCGCGCAAGGCTAAATTCGCCGTCCATGGCGAATTTACTCTACCAGCGACTGAGGTTTCAGCAAACGAAAAGGGGGGATTAAAAACAAGCGTTGCAAGGAGAGTTATTTGCCTGTAAAACTTCAGGTTAATTTTTGGTGGTTTATATATGTGATAGATGGATGTCCGCCTATCACTGTATTATCGTCATCCACCAAATACACGGTTAGGGCTTGAAATAAAAACTACGGAAATTAAATTGAAAGGAAAAATCCAATGTTTATAGTAGAACTTAAATTTTCTGACAACAAAGGCTTAGCCAGTCAATTCATGGAAGGTCACAATGAATGGATCAAACGTGGTTTTGATGATGGAGTATTTTTATTGGTCGGTAGTCTCCAGCCTAATTTGGGCGGTGGAATTATAGCTCATAGTACGACACTCCAAGATCTTCAAAATAGGGTGAATAACGATCCGTTTGTTGTCGAAAATGTTGTGAATGCAGAAATCATTGAAATCGCACCTGCAAAAGCTGATGAACGATTGAAGTTTCTTATTGAGTAACTGCGTTATAAATTTATGCAAAGAGTAAATATATGAGCACAACAATAAAAGGCTCTGATGGTAAATTACGCTGCAAGTGGTGTGATGCTGCACCGGAGTTTCTTGCCTATCACGATACCGAATGGGGATTCCCTGTCAGTGATGATCATCGATTGTTTGAAAAAATTTGTTTAGAGAGTTTTCAATCTGGTCTTAGTTGGCGCACTATCCTCAACAAACGCGAGAATTTCCGCTCTGCCTTTAAAGATTTCGATTTCAACAAAATCGCACGTTTCACCCAGAGCGATATAAATCGTCTTCTTAATGACGAAGGTATCGTTCGTCACCGTGGCAAGATCGAGGCGGTTATCAACAACGCAAAACGAGCTAAGGAACTGGTCAAACAAGAAGGTTCGTTAGCTGCCTTTTTTTGGCGTTACGAACCAGGCACTAAACAAAGTGTTAAACCACAGACTGTATCGACATCGGCTGAGTCGATCTTACTGTCAAAGGATCTAAAAAAACTGGGCTGGAAATTTGTTGGACCCACAACAGCTTATGCTTTTATACAAGCGATGGGGCTGATCAACGATCATGTTGAAGGTTGCGTAATCAGAGCTGAAGTTGAGGGTGCGCGCAAAAGTTTTAAGCGTCCATGTGGTGACAGTTAGCGTGTTTATATTTATATAGAGCTGTTTCTTTGCCCAACAAAAAGCACGGTAGGTCCGATTACGCTGTGCTAATCGGACCTACACACTGTAAATTATGCTGGTTTTTTAGTTGTTGTTTTTAACTCCCTCTTTCATTTGCTGAATTATTTGGTGTTGGTAGAACAAATCCGCCAGGGAAGGCGGATTTAGCCTTGCGCGCAGGGATAGCGCGTCAAGGCGGGTTCGTAGGCAACATCAAATAATTCAGGCACCCCGAGTGTTTTTCTCGGGGCAAACGAATAAGGGCGGCCTTTTCTGCTTACTCTTTTGGGCTGTAGCAAAAGAGTGAGTCGCCCGCGAGGCGAGACTCGCAATGGTTAAACTTAGTAAGGTGTAATTGTCTTAACATTAGTGTTTTTCTCCTTTAATACAATTATCATAATCGTGAGTAGGCTACGTTTTCCTAACGTTCTTTGCACTCTTCACAGTAAATCAGTATTTTTCAGCTAATATATTTTCTATGTATAAATTAATATCTGTAATTCTCTGTGGAATGCTGTTGATATCCTGCTCATCATCACCCCGCTATGAATCAAAAACACCATCTGTAAAGATGGCTGTAAAACGTGTCGACCTTAACGACACAGGCAAAGTAAAAACGATTTTAAATCAGCAATATGCTGACTGGCGTTATGTTAAACATCGTATGGGTGGTATGTCAAAGAAGGGTATTGATTGTTCGGGTCTCGTATATAAAACCTACCGATCAAAGTTTGGCATCGATGTGCCGCGTTCTACCGAATATCAATCACAGGTCGGACAATCAGTAAAAAAGAGTCAATTAAAAGCGGGTGATATGGTGTTTTTTAAAACCGGGTTTAACGCTCGACACGTTGGTATGTATATAGACAAAGGTGATTTCCTTCATGTTTCTTCCAGTAAGGGTGTGATGATTTCTAATATGAAAGATCCTTACTGGGATGATGCGTACTGGAAATCTCGGCGACTTCAATAAAGTAACTCGCCCGCGAGGTGAGACTCGCAATATTTAAGGATTAGTAAGGTGTAAATGTCATTCAGTCTTATTTTTAAATTCACACAAATCCTCAATAAGACAAGACCCGCACCGAGGTTTTCTTGCAACACAAGTATACCTGCCAAGTAAAATTAACCAGTGATGTGCATCGACCATAAACTCATCAGGGATAAACTTAACCAGCTTCTTTTCAACTTCCAGTACGTTCTTACCAGGTGCAATTTTAGTTCGATTCGATACGCGAAATATGTGTGTATCGACTGCCATGGTGGGATGTCCAAACGCGGTGTTACGCACGACGTTAGCCGTTTTCCTGCCGACACCGGGCAGGGCTTCTAACATGGCTTGATCATCGGGCACGATGCTGTTGTGCTGTTCGACTAAAATCTTGCAGGTCTTGATGATGTTGGCCGCTTTGCTGTTGAACAGGCCGATGGTTTTTATATAACTTTTCAGACCATCCAGGCCAAGTGCGTAAATCGCCTCGGGGGTATTGGCGACTGGGTAGAGTTTAGCGGTGGCGATGTTGACGCCTTTGTCGGTCGCCTGTGCCGACAGGATAACGGCGATCAATAATTCAAAGGTGGAACTAAAGTTGAGTTCGGTGGTGGGTTTTGGATTGTCTTTTCGCAGGCGTGAAAATATTTCGTAGCGTTTGTCTTTGTTCATTTTTAGGCGGCCTGTTATGCCGGCATGACGTTGTTTAACCTACCGCTGGTGTTGCGTCAGGTATGACTATAGCCTGTTTAGCTTTCTGCTGTTTATCGATTACGTTTTTAAGCGCGATGAGTAGACCAAGCCCGATGAATGCACCCGGTGGTAATACCGCGAGTAGAAAACCTGGGTAGCTGTCACTGAAAGAGATGGTCATGGATTCGCCAAAACTGCCGAACATAAGTTGCGCGTTTGCAAACAGGGTACCGAAACCGATTAACTCACGCATTCCGCCGAGCACGACGAGTACCAGGGTGAAACCTAAACCCATCATAAAACCATCGAGCGCAGAATCCACCAAATTATTTTTCGAGGCGAAAGCTTCGGCGCGGGCAATGATCGAACAGTTGGTGACGATCAGTGGAATGAATATGCCTAAGATAAGATACAGCTCATGAAACCAGGCGTTCATGATTAATTCGATGGTAGTAACGATAGAGGCAATAATAAGCACGAAGACAGGAATTCGAATTTCAGCTTTTAGCCAGGGACGTGTCAGTGAAACGATGCTGTTAGATAAGACCAGAGTGATTAAGGTGGCGATGCCAAGCCCCAGACCGTTGATGATGGTGCCGGTTACAGCAAGTAGGGGGCACAGGCCTAACAATTGAACGAGTGCAACGTTATTTGTCCACAGGCCACTTTTACTGATGGTTAATGCGGCGGCTGTTTGAGTGCCGGTATCATCTGTCATGGTTTTTCTACCTTATCAGGCTGTACGCTAAACAACATGTTCTGATTTTTTTTAAAGTATAACAATGAATTATGCACTGCTTTCACTACAGCACGTGGGGTAATGGTAGCACCGGTGAACTGGTCAAATACACCGCCATCGCGTTTCACTTTCCAGCCTCTCTCATCTGGCTGTTCGAGTGACTTGTCATCAAAGCCAAGTATCCAGTTTGAATGGCTTATGCTAACGACATCACCCAGCCCGGGTGTCTCGCGATGTTTGACGACTCGAACACCCGCTAACTGACCGTTTGCCCTAACACCTACTAATAAGTGGATGGGACCATTATAACCATTGGCTGCAATACTGGAATAAACCGTAGCAACGTTTTGATTGTTTTTTCGCGCCCTGTACACCAGAGACTCTTCTTCAGTGCCGAGTAAAATGCTGGGCGGTATGGTTATCGTATCGAGCAGTAGGTCGTTATCGTAAGACTCAGCGGGGATAATATTGTTTAACTTTTTAAGTAAGGTGAGTTTTTCATTATAGATAATGTCATCTTCAGTCTGGATAAAAGTTAGACCGACCAGGGCTGCGCCAGACATCGCAAATAACATTAGCAATGATGCCGTTATCAAGATGGTTTTTGATTGTTTAGGAGAAAAATTCATGGTCTATCTGATAGCCTATTTATTCGGGTCGCCATACACTTTTGGTTGTGTGTAATAGTCGATCAGCGGTGCGGCAATATTCATTAATACCACGGCAAAGGCGATGCCATCGGGGTAACCGCCCCAGCTTCGAATGATATAAACCAGAACGCCAATGCCTGCGCCATAAATCCATCGACCCCTCGGTGTAGTGCTTGCGGTTACCGGGTCCGTGGCGATGAAAAAAGCACATAACATGGTGCCACCACTGAAGGCGTGAAATAGTGCCGAACTGTTGTTTGCATAATCAACCACAGAAAATAGATTAGCGATTAAAACTAAACTGATCAGAAAGGCGGTGGGTATGCGCCAGTCTGCCACCCCTTTTTTAACTAACCAGATACCGCCAGCGAGGAATAGAAGGTTGACCCACTGCCAGCCGGTACCGCTTATGTTTGAAAATAAGGCGCTGTATTTAATATTGTTTCTGGTTTCAGTTATATCGTGCAGCTGACTGAGCTGGGTTTTAATCAGATCGATAGGTGTCGCCATCGAAATGCTATCAATAGTTTCTGCAAAAGGCAGTGTGCCAAGAAATACCCAGTTAAAGCTGGTGCTGAAATCCGGCCAGCCATCATTGACGCCTAAGGGTGCAGACCATAATGTCATCTCGAGTGGGAATGAGATCATCACTACGATATAACCAACCATGGCAGGGTTAAATGGGTTAAAGCCTAAACCGCCATATAGATGTTTAGCCACTGCGATGGCAGACAGTGAGGCGATAACGGTTAACCACCAGGGCGCGAGTGATGGTAGAGCCAGGGCAAGCAGGCAGGCGGTGAGCAATGCGCTGCCGTCCATCAGCGTGGCATAAACATCACGGTGGCGTAATTTTAATATGATGGCCTCAGCCGACAGGCAGACACTGATCGCGATAATAAAATTAAATAAAACACCCCAGCCAAAGAAATACATAGAGGCCAGTGCGCCGGGTATCAAAGCG
The DNA here is from genome assembly GCA_913065105.1 of uncultured Gammaproteobacteria bacterium. Classification (GTDB taxonomy): domain Bacteria; phylum Pseudomonadota; class Gammaproteobacteria; order SZUA-229; family SZUA-229. The sequence continues at coordinate 19,273 of CAJXZZ010000010.1, forward strand.
TATAACACCTTAAACATCATGTCGTGCACGCTGATATTTTGTTTTATATGTGGTGAAGGTGTTTGTTTAAATAACATTTTTTCTAGCCGGTCTCTTTATCTTCATTGTTATTAACCTTGTTGCGTTCGGCTTTTTTAGCCTGTGCACGTGCGACAGCTTCAGCAATGGTTGTCTGTTTATTATTCTTATCGCTGCCTTTGGTACCAGCGGCATTATCATCTGATTTATTTTTTAGTAGTTCACGCTTTTTGCGTAATTTTTCTTCACGTTCCTGTTTCTGTTTTTCCAGTCTTAGCTGGTGGCTCTCATGGCGTTGGCGTGAGATATCGGATGACTTGCGTTCACGTTCCTGCTGCCAGATAGTTGTTTTGGCATAACGATAATATTGTACCAGTGGTATCTCACTGGGGCAGACGTAAGCGCAACAACCACATTCGATGCAGTCAAATATATTATGTTCGATCAGGCGGTCAATATTTTTGCTGCTGGCATACCAGTATAGTTGCTGGGGTAACAGACGGACCGGGCAAACTTCAACACATTTTCCGCAGCGAATGCAGGGCAGGTGTTTTTGTTGATAGGGATTTTCTTCTTTTGCAGTAACAAGTAAACAGTTGGTGGCTTTGACTACAGGTAAGGAATCAGACTTGAGTGAAAACCCCATCATCGGGCCACCCATGATGAGTTCTTCACTGTTTTCGGTGTAACCACCACAATGTTCGATACACGATCGCATTGGAGTGCCAATCAATACTTCGATATTCTGTGGTTGTTTAACACCATGGCCAGTAACGGTAGTTATACGCGATATCAGCGGTTCGTCCAGATAGACCGCACGGTAGATGGCGTAGGCAGTGGCAACGTTATGGCATAACACACCGAGTTCTGCAGGGTATCGACCTTTAGGAACTTCCTGACCGGTTATGATCTGAATCAGTTGTTTTTCACCGCCGCTCGGATAGATGGTGGGGATGACCTGAATTTTAAAAAAGCCAGTGCCGTCATTATCGATAGCTAGCTGTATTGCTTTAATGGCTTCAGGCTTATTTTCTTCGATGGCGATGATGCATTGCCTGGCTTTGATGATGTGACCAATAATGTCAGCGCCGGATAAAACGTCTTTAGCATGCTCGCGCATCAGCACGTCATCACAGGTTATGTAGGGTTCACATTCCACAGCATTAAGAATTAATGTCTCGATGTTCATTTCAGTCTGTTTAACTGAAGCAGGGAAAGTTGCCCCACCTAGACCGACGATACCTGCATCACGAATAAGTTTACGCATGTCGGAAGAGCTGGTCTGATTATAGTCATCAGCTAAAGGATGACGTTCTATCCATTCATCTTTAAAGTCGTTTTCAATAAAAATGCATAGATCGGAGTTACCAGAGATGTGAGGAATGTCATGTTGCTTAACATCGCAAACAATTCCTGACACAGGTGAATGTACCGCAGCACTTATCAGGTTGCCGGGTTTGGCCAGCATCTGTCCTTTTAATACTCTGTCACCTTTTTTGACCAGAGCCTGGCTGATCACGCCGATGTGCTGTTGCAGTGGAACAATGTACTGTTTGCTCTGCTCCATGCTTGAGATTGCCGAACCTGTTGACAGATGTTTATGGGCGACCAGTGTTAAGCCGCCATCTAATGTTGAAATTGAGTCTGTCTGTTTCATTACGCTATTTTAACTGGCATGGGGTGCTGCATAATCACCATCGGGTAATTCAGCGGCCCAGTTGCGGACAGTAGGTTCAACCTCAAAAATATGAATACAGTCAACCGGACACGGTGGTATGCATAGATTGCAACCGGTGCATTCTGATTCGATGACTGTATGCATCAGTTTGGCCGCACCTAGTATGGCGTCGACAGGGCAGGCCTGAATGCACAGCGTGCAGCCGATACAGGTCTGTTCATCGATGCGGACGATGGTGGGCAACGTCTTAACTTCACCGTGTTCTGCATTCAACGGTTTGAAGTCAACACCGAGTAAATCTGCTAGCGCAATAATGGTGGCTTCACCACCGGGGGGGCACTGGTTAATATCGGCTTCACCCTTTGCCATGGCTTCTGCATAGGGACGGCAACCGGGGTAAGTACACTGTCCGCACTGTGTTTGTGGTAACAGGGCATCAATCTTGTCAACCACCGGATCGCCTTCAACTTTAAAGCGAACGGCAGAATACGCCAGTATCAAACCGAAGATACTGGCGATGATGGCGAGAGTAATAGTGACGGTGAACATGTTGTATTGCAGTCTATATTTTTATGAGGCCGGCAAACCCCATGAATGCGAGTGACATAATGCCAGCCGTGATTAACGCGATTGACGTGCCCTTAAAAGCTTCCGGTACGTCAGCAACGTTAATACGTTCACGTAACGCTGAAAATAAGATTAATACCAGGGAAAAACCGACAGCGGCGCCAAAACCATAAAACAGGGATTGTAAAAACCCATGCTGTTCCTGAATGTTGAGTAGAGCGACACCAAGCACGGCGCAATTTGTTGTTATCAGCGGTAGAAATATGCCAAGCACGTTGTATAACAATGGACTGGTTTTATGCACCACCATTTCTGTAAATTGCACGACCACCGCGATGACCAGAATGAACATAATAGTACGCATATATTCGAGCTCTAGCGGTGCCAGAATATATTCATTAACCAGGTAACTGCTGACTGAAGAGAGTGTCAGTACAAAGGTGGTTGCCAATGCCATGCCGATGGCTGTTTCCAGTTTTCGGGAGACGCCCATAAAAGGACACAGACCAAGAAATTTAACCAGCACAAAGTTATTAACCAGTATGGTGCTTAGCAAAATGAGCGCGTATTCTGTCATGCGCGCATTCTATCAGATTGCAGGTTTGAATTTTATTGATTTAACTTAAAGAAAAGCGAATAAAATCAATGAGGAAAGTAGGTTTATAGAGACACTCTGAGGACGCCTTTATGGCAGTTATTGATTGCTGGCCTGGTCTAGTTCTGCGGCATCCAGGCTGTGAGGGTCTGCTGTCACACGATTCCGACCGTTTTCTTTTGAGCAATAAACCGCGCTATCAGCGGCTTTGTACAGGTTGTCAAACTCTTCATCATGTTCTTTTATTAACGAAGCGGTACCGATACTGGCCGTTATTTTTAAACCGCCCGGCTCAGACAACTCTATCATGGATCGGATATTTTCTGCTTTATGCATCGCATCAGTAATGGTGCAGTGCGGTAATAAAATTAAAAATTCTTCGCCGCCGATCCTCGACACGATGTCGCCCTGACGGCAGGTTGCCATTAATAATTTGCCGGTCTCCTCAAGCACGATATCGCCTGTGGTATGACCAAACTCGTCATTAATCCGTTTGAAAAAATCGAGGTCAAGGATCAAGATGCTCAGCGGATAATCGTAACGTACTGCATCTTTAATATATTTAGGCGCGTAATCTGACAGGCTGTGACGATTATGACAGGTGGTCAATTGATCCGTCATTGCAATATTGAACAGTGAGCGTTGCTGTTGCCTCACCTGATCGGCCAGTCTCTTATTGGTAATTAAATTGTTAACACGTGCTGCCAGCTCTTCTTCTATAGGCGGCTTTGTTACGTAATCATTAATGCCAGCATGTAATAGATCAATGCGAAGTTGTGAGTCATCGTGACCGGTCATCGCTAGAATGGGTATTTTTGCAGCGTGTGTATTTTGCGCGCGGATCATGCGGACCAGTGACAATCCATCCATCGTGCCTTCGAGCATCACATCGGTGATCACCAGGTCATAATCATTATCAGTAAAGGCATGAAATGCTTCTTCTGCCCTGGCAAAATGTGTGACTTCAAGATTAAGTTTTTTAAGGTACTTGGTTACGATGTGCGCGACAGAAGCACTATCTTCAATATAAAGAATTCTTCCGCCCTGAATTTCAAATGTGGTTTCACCCTGAACATAATAACGAATACTTGATTTCAGATAGGTGATATTGGTTTTTGGAAAAATATCTTTTATGCCAGCTGCGCGAGCATTTTTCAGCAGGGTATCGTTTGGCTCCGAAGTGAGCAGGATAATGGGTGTATTACGTTCTGAGTGTTTGCAGTGTTCGATAAACTTGGCACCCGATTTATCGAAGATATGTTGCGATGCAATGATTAAGTCGTATTTGGTTTCTTCTGTGGTATTGATTAATAGATCAAGCCCTTCTTCACCTGTTCTAACACAGCTAACCGTGCAGTCTAACTCGATGAGTAAATCCTGCAGAATTTTTTGAAACAAACGACCGTTTTCTAATATAAGTACTTTCATTGACGACTAGTATAATTTAGTCAGGCTTCAGACTTCAGTATATATGATAAAACGTTGTTTTTTACGGATGACCGGAAGAAGTTGTTTGTGGTTTATAATCAGTCTTGATTCGAATGCGACATATATCATTATTTGACTTTCATTCCCGCAGCGGCGCCCTCATCAGGATTGAGAATAAATAAGTCTTTCCCGCCTGGACCGGCAGCAAGAACCATGCCTTCGGATAGACCAAAACGCATTTTACGTGGCGCCAGGTTGGCAACCATGACCGTGAGTTTGCCTTCAAGGTCTTCAGGTTTATAAGCCGATTTAATGCCTGCAAATACGTTGCGTGTCTGGCCATCGAGGTCAAGTGTGAGTTGCAGTAATTTATCGGCGCCTTCAACGTGTTCAGCTTTTACTATTCTGGCAATGCGCAGATCGATTTTGGCAAAATCATCAAAGCTGATTTCATCCGCAATAGGGTCATCAGCCAGTGGACCGGTAATCTTTTCTTCTGCAGCAGGCATGTTTTCTGTGGATGCGGCGTTCTCTATTGAGTCATGGGTCATGGCTTCGATCTGCTCTTTTTCAATGCGGGTAAGCAAAGGTTTAAATTTATTTATTTCATGTGAAAGTAATGGTTGGCTGATGTTTGACCATTTAAATTCAGTATTTAAAAATGCTTCAGATTTTTCAGCCGTCGCGGGCAAAATAGGTTTTAAGTAAGTCATCAACAGACGGAACATATTAAGCCCCTGGGTGCAGATTTTTTGCACTTCGTCTTCGCGGCCTTCTTCTTTAATCAATACCCAGGGTTTATTTTCGTCGATATAGACATTGGCTTTATCTGCCTGTGCCATGATCTCGCGAACCGCTTTATTATATTCACGATTTTCATAGTGTTCGGCTATCTGTTCACCCGCAGCAACAATGTCATTGTAAAGTTCGGGCTCGGGTAATTCTGCGGATAACTGGTTATCAAACTTTTTGGTGATAAAGCCGGCGCAGCGACTGGCGATGTTGACGACTTTGCCGACAAGGTCAGAATTAACTCGTTGCATGAAATCTTCAAGATTTAAATCGATGTCATCGACACCCGATGATAATTTGGCGGTGTAGTAATAACGTAGATATTCGGGATTTAAATTATCGAGATAGGTGCGTGCCTTGATAAAAGTGCCGCGTGACTTCGACATTTTCTGACCATTGACGGTAAGAAAACCATGGCAGAATACCGCCGTCGGTTTACGGTAACCGGCACCATCTAAAACCGCTGGCCAGAATAGAGTATGGAAACGGGCGATGTCTTTACCGATGAAATGATAGAGTTCATTTTTACTGTCGGCTGCCCAGTAGTCATCAAAATTTATGTTCTGTTTGTCGCACAGGTTTTTAAAGCTCGCCATGTAACCCATGGGTGCGTCCATCCAGACATAAAAATATTTCCCTGGTGCGTCGGGAATTTCAAAACCCCAGTAGGGCGCATTACGAGAAATGTCCCAGTCCTTTAAGCCTTCTTCGAACCATTCGTCCAGTTTGTTGGCCACTTCAGATTGCACGTGACCGGCTTTCAGCCATTGTTGCAACATCTCGGTGAAATCGCTGAGCTTGAAAAAATACTGTTCCGAATCTTTTTCGATGGGGGTTGCGCCACTGACGGCAGATACCGGATTTTTTAATTCAGTGGGGTCGTAGGTCGCGCCACAGACTTCGCAGTTATCACCGTACTGATCATCCGCGCCACATTTAGGACAGGTGCCTTTAATGAAACGATCCGGCAAAAACATTTCTGCCTCTGGATCGTAAGCCTGTTTAATTGTCTGTGTCCGGATGTGGCCTTGTTCACGTAACTTTAGATAAATGCTGGAAGCAAAGTCTCTGTTTTCATCTGAGTGGGTGCTGTAGTAATTATCGAAATCGATAAGAAAATCAGCAAAGTCGGCTTCGTGTTCTTTTTGAGTAGCGGCAATCAATTCTTCTGGTGTGATGCCATCCTGACGTGCGCGCAACATAATGGGCGTGCCATGAGCGTCATCAGCACACACGTAATAACAGCTATTGTCACGCAGACGTTGGAAGCGCGCCCAGATATCCGTCTGGATATATTCAACCAGGTGACCCAGATGAATAGGACCATTGGCATAAGGTAGAGCGCTGGTGACCAGGATGTTGCGTTTGGATGTCATTATATATTTGCTGTGTGCTGCAGTGGACAAAGGGCGCACAATTTAGCATTTTGGCGGATTTAATGCACTATAAACCCGAAGCAGATCTGCTTCGGGTTTATTTTAAAGTGGTGGGATTAAGTTCGGTTAAATTTTAGAACTAGTAACCCAGGGGCTTTGGATACCGTACTGATTGGTCATTCTGCTAGCAAGACTGCTGGCATCATCACGTGTGCTAAAACCTTCGATACGAACACGTAACCAGGTGGTTTTATCAATCTGTGTTTGTTGTATGTCGGTCGCATAACCGGCATCGTTTAATTTTTGCTGTAACTGAGCGGCTGCTTCGGGATTTTGCAGTGACATCATGTTAACGGCCCATTCACCGTCGGCCGTTATGATTCCCTGGCCCTGTTGCATTTCTGTTTCGTCAGCCCAGTCATCCAGTTTATCTAAATCGATGGGTGCAACGGCTGTAGTCGGCTGGTTTTTAGGTGCAAGAATGTAACTCAGTTTGTCCTGCATAATAAATTTTTCTTCACCATCACGCTGTACAGTTACTTTACCTTCAAGCAGCGCAAATAAATCTTCATTCTCAGCGGAGCGTCCCCAGATGTCTGTGCCGCGTATACCAACGCTAACGGTACCGATTTTTACGTCGATATTACGTCTATGATCTCTGCCAAGTTTAGTAGTGGTGAAACGAAAGGCGCCACGTGTGATACGTAAAAGTGCGGCAAAAATCCCGTTTTTTTGTTCTTGTGGCGCTAGTGCACTGATATTAAGTTTTGTGTCCTGACCAAGCTTGATGATACTGCCTTCCTGCATGCGAATTAAGGCACGTGAGTTTTTACCGGTGCGAATGACATCGCGAGCATAGATTTTAGTGCCGGCTTTAAGCGGGAACGTTTCACCATCGCGGTCATACCACGCAGGCATTTGTAGACTTTCTACGAAGCCACCTGGTTTGTCACCTGTAGCCGCAGAAACATAAAGTGGGTTTATGGCCAGTAGGGTTATAAGTAAGAGAGAAATGCGCTTCATAGGTGTGTTCCGTTATTCATGGGCCTGTTTTATTATTCTGTTGTCTGAGCAAAAGCATAGGAGAAAGTTTTCAAAGTGGCGTCATTGTTGGCAATTCTGTGATTTATTTCTCAGCAACAGGGTGAAATGCTGTCATTGAAATTGATAATTATGGCCATATATTATGAAAGCTACCTATTTAGGGTTAGTTTAGCGGTTATCATCCACCCTGAAAAGTTAGGGTTTAATCAAGGCGCATTGCTGTAGAATGTGCCATCAAATTTTAGAGATAGATCCTCGGTTTGCCTAACAGGCAGCCTGTCGAGTATCTAGCCAATGCGGAGTCGCCATGAGCGTTACAAAAGAACAAGTTGAATCAGCCCTCAAACAATATATCGATCCTTATCTTGAGAAAGATCCGGTGACTGCTGGTGTGGTTAAAGACATCGCCATAGAAGGTGACAATGTCAAAGTTACAATCGTTCTCGGCTATCCTGCTTTTGGTTTTGTTGATAAATTATCAGCGGATTTAAAAGAAAAAATTGAAGCAATAGATGGCGTATCGTCAGCCGAAGTTGATGCCACATGGAAAATTGGTAGTCACAGTGTACAAGGTGGCATGAATCCACTAGAAGGCATTAAAAATGTAATCGCCGTAGCGTCAGGTAAAGGTGGTGTAGGTAAATCAACCACTGCGGTTAACCTCGCGCTGGCGTTGCAGATAGAAGGCGCGCGCGTCGGTGTGCTGGATGCAGACATCTACGGCCCAAGTATTCCCCGTATGTTAGGTATCGAAGGTAAACCCGAATCTTCTGATGGCAAGTCGCTTGAGCCTATGGGTGGTCATGGCCTGCAGGCTATGTCGATTGGTTTCATGATCGACGACGAGACCCCGATGATCTGGCGTGGCCCGATGGTTACCCAGGCACTGGAACAGTTACTGCGTGATACTCGCTGGAAATCACTGGATTATTTGATTATCGATCTGCCACCAGGTACTGGTGATGTGCAATTAACACTGGCACAAAAAGTACCGGTCAGTGGTGCAGTCATCGTAACCACGCCACAGGACATCGCATTATTAGACGCACGTAAGGGTCTTAAAATGTTTGAGAAGGTAGAGGTGCCGGTATTGGGTGTGGTGGAGAACATGAGTATTCACATCTGTACTGAATGTGGCCATGCTGAACATATCTTTGGTCAGGGCGGTGGAGAGAAAATGTGTGATCTACACAATGTTGATTTTCTTGGCGCCTTACCGCTGGATATTAATATCCGTATTAATGCCGATGAAGGTCATCCTTCTGTGGCAGATGACCCTGAAAGTAAAGCATCAATGATCTATCGCGATATTGCTCGTCGCACAGCGGCAAAACTGTCACTGAGAGCGAAAGACTATACGGCTAAATTTCCGAATATCGTTATTCAGAATAATTGATCTGAATTTTATTCTGGAATCAAAAAAAAGCAGTCTTCGGACTGTTTTTTTTGTGTTAAAAAAACGGACAAATCTTTTTAGTTTTTTAAATGGATCTGCCCTCTTTGCACCACCAACGCTTTGCTTGAAATGGTAAATAAACTATAGTCAGTGAAACTTTAATTAAACTTTGGCAAAGATGGAGTAATGCATGGAAACCTCAACTATTGTGACTTGGGTCGTTATAGGTCTGGCTGTTTTTTATATCATCAGTATTTTTAATCAGTTGGTATCACTTAAGAATCGTTACAAAAATGCCTTCGCACAGATTGAAGTACAGTTAAAGCGCCGTTACGATTTAATTCCGAATTTAATTGAAACCGCTAAAGGTTATATGAAACATGAACGTGAAACACTGGATGCAGTGATTACTGCGCGTAATGCGGCATCGTCTGGTCTGGAAGCAGCAAAGAAAAACCCTGGTGATGCCGGTGTGATGGGAGTGCTGGCGCAGGCAGAAGGGCAACTCTCTGGCGCGCTCAGTCGTTTCAATATGGTAATGGAAGACTACCCCGATCTAAAAGCCAATCAGAATATGATGCAGTTAAGTGAAGAACTCACCAGTACGGAAAACAGGGTGTCTTTTGCCCGACAGGCTTTTAATGATGGCGTGATGGAATATAACACCTATAAACAGTCTTTCCCGCAAAACTTTTTTGCCGGTCCGTTTGGCCATGCAGCCGATGCCAGTTTGCTGGAGTTTGAAGATAGTGCGGAGATTCAAACGGCACCAAAAGTATCTTTTTGAGCACATTGCATAAGGCATATTTTTCGATATGGTTGCGTTATAAAAAGTCTCAAAATACTTACTTGCTCAGCTTTGCCCTAACGAAAAATCTACCTCATGCAAAGTACTCATGTCTTTTAAAAAACGTTGAAATTTAAAGCACAAAATTAACAAATCATGAATTTTTTCGAAGCACAGGACTCCGCTAGACGCAGTACCTCATTGTTAATTTTCTTGTTCGTACTAGCGATTGTTTTTTTGCTGGTGCTGAGTAATCTCCTGGTTTTTGAATTTCTTTATTTTACTGAATATCAAGCGCTGACACTTTCGTTGTCGCAGCTTGATCTTGTATTCGACCCTGATCTTAGTATTGTTCTTTGTTCAGCGATTCTTTTATTTATCATCCTGGGCAGTCTTTATAAACTGGTACAGCTTTCTGCTGGCGGTTCTGTTATCGCGCAATATCTGGGCGGCGTCATCATACCGCGCAGTAGTAGCGACCCCTTGCATAAAAAAATATTAAACATAGTTGAAGAGATGGCGATTGCATCTGGCATGCCGGTGCCGCAGGTTTATATATTAAATGAGCAGGGTATTAATGCATTTGCTGCCGGCTGGAAAACCACCAATGTGGTTATTGGTATTACCCAGGGTGCTCTAGAACGGTTAAGCCGTGATGAATTACAAGGTGTGATAGCGCACGAGTTCAGCCATATATTTAATGGAGATATGCGGCTAAACATTCGTCTGATAGCTATCTTGCATGGTATTTTGATGATAGGAATGTTAGGGCGAATGATTTTGCGTTCCCTGCGTTATGTTAGAACATCACGTAATAGTAAGGAGGGTGGGTGGGCAGTTTTGCTGATTGTAGGCATTGGTGGTGCACTTGCGATAGTCGGTTATTCCGGTATGTTTTTTGGCAACTGGATCAAGTCACTGATAAGCAGACAACGAGAATACCTGGCAGATGCGTCTGCTGTGCAGTTTACCCGCAGTAGTGAAGGCATTGCCAATGCACTGAAAAAAATAGGTGGCGCAATACCCGGCTCGGCATTACTGGCTGCTTCGGTAGACGAATACAGTCACGCTTATTTTGCTTTGGGTGATACGCATTCTGGTTTCTTTTCTTTTTCAACGCATCCTCCCTTGAAACAGCGTATTTTGCGGATCGAACCAGGCTGGGACGGAAAGTATTTTTTCGATGAAAGAAAACCGCTTCGCGAGAGTGACAAAGAAAAACAAAAGGCTGCAGATGATAAACGCAAAAAAAGATTTGCCACCACTATAGCCGCCAGTGTAGGTATAGCTGCCGGTATGGAATTTGCCATAAACGACGCGATGAACGCGCTGGATAATATTGGTGATGTTACAAAGGAGCAGGTGGACGCGGCACATGTCTGGCACAAGCAGTTGCCTGATGCCGTGCTTGCGCATGCGGAAAACCCATACGGTGCGCAGGCATTAATTCTGGCGTTGTTGTTAGATGAAAATGCAGGCATCGAGAAAAAACAATATGATGTTCTGAATAATGTGATTGGCGAGTTACACACGAAAAATATAAAACAGGTACAGCAGGATGTTGCCGAGCTGGCACGTACCCAGACGTTATCACTGATCGATCTGACCCTGCCTACTTTGAGGGAAATGACCGTTGAGCAGTACCAGCGATTTAAACTATGTATACAGCAGTTAATAAAAGCTGACAAAAAAGTGAATCTGCGTGAATGGATTGTTCAGCGTGTAGTACTGCAGCATCTGGAAGAACACTACGGCCACCGTAAAAAACCGGTGGCAAAATATTTTGTACTGGGTTCAGCAAAATATTCCAGCGAGATCATATTATCTTTACTGGCGTATCTGGAACATTCTGATGAAGGTCGGGCACAACAGGCATTTGATGCAGCAAAACGTTCGGTTGGCGCGGGGGCATTAAAAATGGTGCCAAAATCGACAGTATCGCTTGATAGTTTGAACACCGCGATGGATGAGCTGGAATTTTTGAAACCACCGCTAAAAAAACGTTTCTTGCTGGCCTGTGTCGGTTGCATTGCGCATGATGGCAAAGTGACTATTCAGGCATATGAGCTAACGCGTGCCATTGCTAGCTGTCTGGATTGCCCGATGCCACCAGTTTTGGTGGATAAAAGTTAATTTCACTGCGCATTAGCGATGAAAGTTTTTGATCTTCGCCTGTTGCAGTAGAGTCTGATACAATCTCCCCGTTTTTTATGTCTCTAAATTTGGGGTAAGTAGTGAGTATTAAATCTGATAAGTGGATACGTCGGCAGTCTGAAAAAGGCATGATTGAACCGTTTGAGGCGGGCCAGGTAAAAACAAATGCTGCCGGTGAAAGACTCATCTCCTATGGTACATCCAGCTACGGTTATGATGTGCGTTGCTCCGATCATTTTAAGATATTCACCAATATCAATTCGGCGATCGTCGACCCTAAAAATTTCTCCGAGCATAGTTTTGTTGATTTTACCGGCGATGTTTGCATCATTCCTCCGAACTCCTTTGCACTTGCTCGCACCGTTGAAAATTTCAAAATACCCAGAAATGTATTAACCATATGCCTGGGTAAATCGACCTATGCTCGCTGCGGAATCATTGTTAATGTGACACCGCTCGAGCCCGAGTGGGAAGGCCACGTAACACTGGAATTCTCCAACACTACGCCGCTGCCGGCGAAGATATACGCCAATGAAGGCGTGGCGCAGATGCTGTTCTTTGAGTCTGACGAAGTATGCGAAACCTCTTATGCCGATCGTGGTGGTAAATATCAGGGCCAGCAGGGCGTTACGCTGCCAAAAGCCTGATCTTTTACTGAGGCTTTTAAATAAGTGAAAATATTTTTTTCCATATTCGTTTTGCTGGCAGTGGTACTGGCGGTATATCCGTTTCTTGACGGGTCTAAAAATTCAGCAACAGTAACCGGTCTGCCGTGGCAGATTGAAACCCTGCCTGATGGTTCGACGCAGGTCTTTGGTCTACACATCGGTGTTAGTCGATTGTCTGATGCTTATAAAATGCTAGGCAGCGATATGGAACTGGCGATCGTTGCAGCCTCAGATGAGCTGGGTAATCTCGAAATGTATTATGGCCATTATCAGGCAGGTCTGCTTTCTGGCAAGCTGGTGTTACAAACCAGTGCCAGTGAGAAGAATTTAAAAATCTGGCGCGATAATGCGGTGAAGTCAGAGTATATGGCTTCGGGTCTGGCAAAAAAATATACTCTGTCAGAAGACAATATCTCTCAGGTTCTTGATGAGGTTATCATTGCTTTAACCTTTATTCCTGCCGTTAACCTGGATGAAAAAGTGATACTAGATCGTTTCGGAGAGCCGGATAATCGCATTCAGTTAGACGCAGTGACACATTTTTTGTATTCGGCCAAAGGGCTTGATATAGCACTGCATGAGGATTCTAAAGAAGTTATGCAGTATGTTTCGCCCGCTGCCTTTGGCCAGCTGATACAGCCTCTCCAGTAATCACGATTTTATTTTGTTTGGTTAGTGGTTTACCTGAAACTACGTATCTCCCAGTTTCTTTCTAATGCAGTTGCTTTTAATTCATCATCTGGGTCAACAGCAACAGGTGTGGTGACGCATTCTAACAGTGAAATATCGTTATGTGAGTCACTGTAGAAAGTACTGTTGTCGAGGTTGTGAGAGGTATTCTTTAGCCAATGATTAAGGCGTGTTTTCTTGCCTTCCTGAAAACAGGGTGTGCCGGCAACTTTTCCTGTGTATTGGCCGTTAATGATTTCAGGATCTGTAGCAATTAGCGCATCGACCTTAAACGCCTCTGCGATGGGACCGGTGACAAAGCTGTTTGTTGCAGTAATGATGACGATAACGTCACCTTTGTCGCGGTGCAGTTGTATCTGTTTTTTTCCTTTTTCTGTCATTACAGGTTCGATATGTTTCTGCATGAACTCACTATGTAAAACATCAAGTTTTTCACGTGGATATAACGTTAATGGTTTGAGTGAAAAGGCAAGAAACTCAAAGATATTCAGCGTGCCTTGTTTATATTCATCGTAAAAACGTTTATTTGCTTCATCGTAGGTTGATTTGTCCACCAGACCTTTATCGACGAGAAAGCAGCCCCAGAGAAAATCGCTGTCGTCAGCAAGTAAGGTGTTATCGAGGTCGAAGAGTGCCAGGGCCATTTTTTTACACGTTTCTGGTGAATTGCGGAGCTCGGCATGTTACGGGTTTATTGGCCGAGGCTCAATCGAATACCATGCTGATTTTTCATAGGATAATAAATCATCCCTGAGATTAAACTTTTATTATTTTATTGGTCTGTTAATATAAATGTAATTAAAATTTTTGCGGCATGTTACAACTTAGGTTATATGATATGCCCTGATGGTATTGACAAGTGATTGATTCTAAAGGCTTTAGAGCAAATGTTGGCATCATCCTGAGTAATTCAGAAGGTAAAGTGTTCTGGGCGCGTCGAGCCGGTCAAAAGACCTGGCAGTTTCCGCAGGGAGGCATCGACAGAGATGAATCGCCGACAGACGCTATGTTCCGTGAGTTACATGAAGAAACAGGATTGTTGCCAGAACATGTTGAGGTCGTTGGTAAAACGGATGACTGGTTACGCTATCGTATTCCAGAGCATTTATTACGCCGACGATCCAAACCCTTATGCATAGGGCAAAAGCAGATCTGGTTTTATCTGCGACTAACGGGTTGTGAAGGTGATTTTGATCTGTGCTGTAGTGACAAGCCAGAATTCGACTGTTGGCGTTGGGTAGACTACTGGACACCCGTCGATGAAATCGTGGCTTTTAAACGTAAAGTATATAAGCAGGCATTACGTCAGTTGGAGCAATACGTTTAGATCTTCTTCGTTGACTTGTGATTGAGCTATTGTGGCTGTAATTCAACCAGCAGGATCACAGCAATCAGTATCAACACCGGGAATTCATTGAACCAGCGATACCAGACGTGACTGTGTCGATTATTATCGTGTTTGAAATCTATCAGCAGTTTTCCGCAATAAATATGGTAGATCACCAGTATAGCGACCAGTATCAGCTTAGCCTGTAACCAGAAGCTGGACAGAATGGCGTACCCCATCAGGTGAATTAACCAGAATCCCAGAGCGATAGTTATTATTGCACCGGGGGTGGTTATTCCATAAAAAAGCTTTCTTTCCATGATTTTGAAGCGCTGATTACTGGCCTCATCACTTGCACCAGCATGATAGACAAACAGCCTCGGCAGATAGAATAAACCTGCAAACCAGGTCACCATGAAAATAATATGGAAGGCTTTAACCCATAACATAAGAAGTCCGTCTAGAATAAGCTTTAATAGTTATTTGAATGTTTGTGGCAATTGCCATCTGTGCATATTAGCGTGCTTTTAAAAAAACTGCACTGGAATCGTCCCCGACGACCCCGGTAGTGCTCCATCTAATGGAGGCAAAAATAAATGAGTAATAAATTTAACGTTGAGGAATATACATGTTAACGGTAGGTGTTGTTGGTGGAACCGGGTATACCGGTGCTGAATTATTGCGTTTGTTGGTCATGCATCCACAGGTCGAATTAAAGTATGTGACATCACGTTCTGAGTCAGGCATTAAAGTGGCAGATCTATTTCCTAATTTACGTGGTTTTACCGATATCTGCTTTTCTGAACCAGCAGTAGAAAGTCTGGCGGAATGCGACCTGGTGTTTTTTGCTACGCCCAACGGTACCGCAATGAAGATGGTGCCCGAGCTAATCGAAAACAATGTACGGGTAATCGATCTGGCCGCTGATTTCAGGTTACAGGACGCTGCAGTCTGGAGGCAATGGTATGGCATGGATCATGCCTGTGTCGACGTACTGGCTGACGCCGTATATGGCCTGCCTGAAATAAATCGCGCTAAGATTAAATCTGCACAGGTAGTGGCAAATCCAGGATGTTACCCAACGGCAACTATATTGGGATTTTTACCATTGATTGAAAATGCACTGGTTGATGACCAGCACTTGATTGCGGATGGCAAATCGGGTGTCAGTGGTGCAGGACGCGGTGCCAGTGTTGCAACTTTACAGGCCGAATCTGCTGAAAATTTCAAAGCCTATGCGGTTGATGGGCATCGGCATCTGCCGGAAATTAAACAGACCTTGAGCCAGGTGGCCTCACATGAAGTCGGTTTAACTTTTGTGCCTCATCTAGTGCCAATGATCCGTGGCATCGAAGCAAGTCTGTACGCGGTCTTACAGTCAGATTCAGCAGTCGATTTACATAAGCTGTATGTGGATCGTTATGCAAGTGAACCTTTCGTCGATGTGCTGCCAGAAGGAGTCATGCCAGAGACGCGTTCTGTGAAAGGCGCGAATACCTGTCGAATCTCTATTTTCAGGCCTCAGCAGGGTAATACTGTGGTGGTGTCATCAGTGATCGATAATCTAATGAAAGGTGCGGCCGGGCAGGCAATCCAGAATATGAATATCATGTTCGAATTCGATGAAAGATTAGGCCTGAACCAGGTAGCCTTATTACCATAGGTGTAAATATTATGAATTTTAAACCAATACAAACTAAGAAGATTATTACCATACAACAGCCTAAATTGTGGTTGCTTAGTTTCGTTATTATTGTCGCTATGATATTGATTTCACTCTGGGTATCTTTTGAATATGGTCGTAAGGTTGCTGGTTTTTACAGTGCCGATACAGACTCTTATATTAGTCAGTTACAGGAGCAGTTAGAAGAATCGCAGGCTGAAATCATTGAAAGTACACGACAAGCGACTATGCTTGAACGTAACAGTCGAATTGATGATGATGCCTCTGTCCAGTTAAAGGAAACTTTGGCGCAGGCACAGAGTGAGGCACTGGAACTTAAAAAGGAGTTGTCATTCTATAAGAGTATTGTCTCGCCAGAACAGGGTGGCCGAAGTCTGGCAATACAGACAATTCAACTGACGAAAAATGAAGACGGTGGTTATAACTACAAAATAATGGTGAGCCAGCGTGGTCGTAATGATCAGTTCGCTCGCGGTTCGATTGCTGTCAGTATCGAAGGCGTCGACAAAGGACAACCGGTAACCTTGACGTTAGCGGAAGTTTCAAATGATACCAAAAAACCGATGAAATTTGGTTTTAAATACTTTCAAAATTTTGAAGGGGTGTTGAATTTACCAGCTGCATTTCAACCGGATTTTCTTCACGTAAAAGTGAAGCCGAGCACTGGCAAAATCAAAACTGTAGATGAGCAATTTGCGTGGTCTGATTTGACCGCTGGAGGAGTTTGATTATGTTTGGTAGTAAAAAGATTAAATCATCTAAAATAGATACTTTGGTTGGTCAGGGTGTAGAGGTTACGGGTAACATTAAATTTCAAGGTGGTTTACACCTTGATGGCAGGATTACAGGTAATGTGATAACAGCGGACAATGCTGAAGGCACTGTGCTTGTTATTAGTGACCGTGGTTGTGTGGAAGGTGATGTTCACGTAGCTTACGCGGTGATTAATGGTGAAGTTATCGGTAATGTTTATGCCAGCGAGAAACTGGAGCTGTCAGCGAAAGCTCGTATTTCTGGTAATGTTGAATATAACTTGCTGGAAATGGCTAGCGGCGCTGAGATCAATGGTACGATGCTGCACAATGTTAATGAGAAGAAATTGCTTGAGCATCAAAAAGAAGAAGCAAAGGCTAATGTCCATCATCTTGATGATTCCGTAGCAGCACAGAGTTAGTGGTTTTAAAGATATAGATGTAGACCAAAGTGAATACTTGACTAAATTACTGGGTTAATGCTAATTTAGCACAATCTAATATTAAGCAATTTATTCTAAGTAGGTCTATTTTAATGGATATTCAAATAAACTTTGCACCAACGCCTAAAGTGATTGAGGGTGCAACGGTTGGTTTTACCGAATCGGCAGCCAATAAAGTGAAGGCACTGGTTGAGGAAGAAAATAACCCAAATCTGAAATTGCGTGTATCGGTCGATGGTGGTGGCTGTTCTGGATTTCAGTATGGTTTTGCTTTTGATGAAAAAGTCAGTGATGATGATACAGTGGTTGAAATGAACGGCGCCACAATGATAGTGGATGTCACTAGTATGCAATACCTGAACGGTTCAGAAGTCGATTATCTGGAGGGTCTGGAAGGTGCGCGTTTTGTCATCAATAATCCTAATGCAAAATCGACCTGTGGCTGTGGTTCTTCATTTTCGGTTTAAGCCGTAATTGGATTACAGTAGTGTTACCTAAAAGGTGCCTTATTCGATAGAATTTGGCGCCTTTTTTATTGTCAAAATTGTTATCTTGAAACATATGTTGATAAACATTGGCTGCATAGTTTGTTAAGCTATCGACCTGATTTTAAAGGATGCTGGTATGAGTAGTGAATATTTACCTGGACTGGCGGGTGTGCCAGCCACCAAGTCAAACATTTCATCCATTGACGGTGAGAAGGGCATACTTGCTTACCGCGGTTACGACATAAAAGAACTCGCTGAAAAAAGCACGTTTGAAGAAACAGCATTATTGCTGCTTGACGGTCGCTTACCGTCTCGGGCTGAGTTAGATGATTTTGATTGTCAGCTACGCGGTGAGCGTCGTCTGAAGTATAAGATTCGCAGTATCATGAAAAATCTGCCGACCTCAGGCCATCCGATGGAGATGCTGCAAACATCGGTAGCCAGTTTGGGGATGTTCTATGGTGGCGAAGAAGTCCTCTCTGATGGTATTAGCGGTAACGATATCGATTATATTCATAGTATGTCGGTGAAAATTATTTCACGTATGGCGACGATTGTCGCGATGTGGGAACACGTGCGAAATGGTTACGATCCTATCGAACCTCGCGATGATTTAAGCCATGCCGCCAACTTCCTTTATATGTTGAACGGCAAAGAGCCAGATCCATTAGCGGTAAAAATCATGGATACCTGCCTGGTATTGCACGCCGAACATACTATCAATGCCTCTACTTTTGCTGCTATGGTCTGCAGCTCAACACTGGCCAGTCCATTTCTGGTTATTGCTGCAGCAATCGGTACGCTTGCGGGCCCCTTACATGGTGGTGCAAATCAGCGAGTGGTTGAAATGTTAAGAGAAATAGGCCGTCCGGAAAATGCTAAAGACTGGCTAGATAAACAACTGGCAGAGAAAAAAGTTGTCTGGGGAATGGGGCATCGTGAGTATAAAACCAAAGATCCCCGTGCCATTGTATTGCAGAAGCTGATGGTCGAGTGGGGTGAGTCGCACGGTAACCTGAGCCCGGAATTTGAAACCGCGTTAGTACTGGAAGAACTCTGTGAAGAAGCGCTGGGACCTAAAGGCGTGTACCCGAACGTGGATTATTATTCGGGCATTTTATATACGGAAATGGGCATCGCACCTGATCAGTTCACACCTATTTTTGCTATCTCGCGTGTCGCTGGCTGGCTGGCGCACTGGCGTGAGCAGTTGTCGGATAACCGTATCTTTAGACCTACGCAGATTTACACTGGTGAGGGTGCTCGCAGTTATGTGGATATTCAGCAACGTTAGCGGTTGATCCGATACTTTAAAACTTGTCACAAGAAAAGCTAAGCTGTATCCGACATCCTCAGTAAAACCGAAGGATCTAACCGCGCCGAGAAAGCTTTCAGCTGTACTGGATTGAATGCTTTGTGACTTTACCTAGAATTACTGCTTTTTGGGCACCGGTAACTGACGGCAGATTACCCGTCTGCTGGTGTATGTTGCGGTAAGCAAGCCACGCAAAGGCCATGGCTTCCACCCAGTCAGGATGAACACCTAGCTCTTCTGTCGTCGTGACTGAACATTTCGTTAGTTTCTGTAGTCGACGCATTAGCTCTTTGTTGTGTACACCGCCTCCGCAAATATAGATCTCATCGGTGTTTTGCGCATACTGATTAATTGCACGTATGATCGATGTTGCCGTTAAGTCACATAAAGTGCTTAGTACGTCTGCGCACTGCATTTCATCTTCAATGTGTCTATCTAGCCATTCGAGATTAAAATATTCAAAACCTGTGCTTTTAGGTGGTGCCAGTTGAAAATAATCATCCATCAGGAGATTGGCTAGTAATCGCACATTAGTTTTTCCGCTTGCAGCGAGTGCACCGCCTGCATCATAACGTCGTTGTTTGTGCCGTGTCATCCAGGCGTCCATCAGTGTATTGCCGGGGCCACAATCAAAGCCGATTACTGCGTGAATGGCTTTGGATGGATTATTGCTTTTGGGTAATATCGTTATATTCGATATACCACCGATATTAATAATAACGCGATTTACGAGGTCATTTTGAAATGTTGCCTGATGAAACGCAGGTGCTAATGGCGCCCCTTGACCACAGGCTTCGATATCAGCAGTACGAAAATCTGAAATAACATCAATACCCGTAATTGCGGCAAGTTTTTCTGCATTGCCAATTTGTAGTGAAAAGGGCTGGTCTATATCAGGGCGGTGACGAATGGTCTGACCATGGTTACCTATAGCGATAATATCCTGCGCTTGATGTGAAGTATTTTTTAGCAGCTCGAAGCAGGCATCTGCGAATATTTCAGCGGTTTGTAAATCCAGTGAAGACAATGAAAAAAGTTGTTCGTCTGGAATGTCCCGTGCGGCAATCAATGCCTGTTGAATTTCATCAGGCCATTGATGACTATGCGTATTAACTAGTTCAGGTTGAGCTTTAGAAAAATCGACCAGTGCGGCATCGATGCCGTCCATGCTGGTGCCAGACATCAAACCTATATACAGCTCAGGTTTTAATGATGGCATCGTGTGATTATCGATCTAAGTTACAGGTTTTAGTTGTTGATTTCGGTATCTGCAAGCGCAACCTGTTGTGAGCGAGCTAGCAGGTCTAGCTGAACAAATTTGGGTGTCGTCGATAATTCAAAATCAGCCATATAACGTTTTGGAACCGGTTTTGATGCAGGCAATTTAACGGTCAGAGGATTTCTGTGTACACCGTTAACACGGAATTCATAATGCAGATGCGGACCAGTAGCCAGGCCTGTACTACCAACATAAGCAATCGTTTGTCCCTGTTTCACCTTTGAGCCTATTCTGAGTTTACGGTTATAAGTTTTCAGATGCGCATACAGCGTGGTGTATCTGCTACCATGCTGTACGATCATGACTTTGCCGTAACCACCTTTTTTACCTTTGAAGATGACTTTACCATCACCCGCAGCATAGATAGGTGTACCACTTTTTGCGGCATAATCAACACCTTTGTGAGAGCGAACTTTATGCAACACAGGGTGGAAACGACTTACGGTAAACTTTGAACTGATACGTGCGAAATTAACGGGGGTGCGTAAAAACGCTTTACGCATGCTTTTACCGTCAGGGGTAAAATATTCGCTGACATTGGTCTGTGGATTGGTATATCGTACTGCACGATAAGTTTTTCCATCATTGATGAATTCGGCAGCCAGTATATCGCCATCGGAAATTTTTTCGCCATTACGAAATATTTCTTCGTATAACACGGTGAAGCTATCGCCTTTACGAATATCCAGGGCGAAGTCTACGTCCCAGCCGAAGACATTGGCCAGTTCCATAATGATATTCTGTGAGATACCTGCATCCTGTGCCGCCAGGAACAGGGATGATTCGATTACGCCGCTAGCATGTGTCTGGCGAGTTTCAAGCTGGTGGTTATAGGTTTTTGCAACTAGCTCACCATTCTCGCGTTCGACCATCAAATACGATTTATGGTCTATGTCATAGCGCAGTGCCTGCAATATGCCTTTATCATCGGACAATACGCGGATGAGATCTTTGGGGAAAACGCGAGTAAGAGTTTTTGCCGCATCGCCTGACTTCATCAGCTCGTCGAGTTGCTGCGGTTTTATTTTTGCACGTTTAAAAAGAAGGGCAAGATTATCGCCAGATTTAACTTTAAACTCACGCCATTCTTTTGGTGTGAGGTTGTTGGCATCGTCAATAATTTTTTGCTGAGCCTGTAATTCAGGCAGGCTGAGTGAAAAACTTTCTCGTGCTAGTTCATCGGTAGTAGTGGTTACTGACTCGAAAGCAGGTAGTGAATCAGTGGCAATTGCGTCAGAATATTGTGTGGCTGTGTTCGTGCTGGCGATTACCGCACCGATGCCAGCGCCGGCAATAGCTAACAACGCCCAGCGTAAACGCATGTGGCGGTGGTTATGAGTTTGGCTCTCGTTTAAGCGAAAATCTTTATTAATCAATGACATTGGTGTAAGTTCTGCCTGTGAGAAATGTTGTAAATATTAAGTAGAATGTAGTCGTAAAATGCTAACGGGTCAATGAAATTACGGGTAAAAAAGTTCATGTATTTGAAGCGTTTATTCAATATTGCTAATGAGTAGTTGAGAAAGCATCAAAGCGCAGGTATCTTATACACCTTTTTAGCGTAAAACCAGTCGGGAATCAGAATGAAATCGATACAAGAGCAACTTGAAATAATCCAGCGTGGAGCCGATGAAATCCTCGTGGAAAAAGAGCTGCTAGCTAAGTTAAGAGAGGATAGGCCACTGAGGATTAAGGCGGGTTTTGATCCGACAGCGCCTGATCTGCACCTGGGACACACTGTATTGATCAATAAATTACGCCAGTTTCAGGATCTGGGCCACGAAGTACTATTTTTGATTGGCGACTTTACCGGCATGATCGGCGATCCCACCGGAAAGTCCGTGACACGCCCGCCGCTGACAAAACAAGATGTCGAACAAAACTCACAATCTTATCAGCAGCAAATTTTCAAAATACTTGATAAGGATAAAACTAAAGTCCTGTTTAACTCAGAGTGGATGGACAAGATGAGTGGTTCAGACATGATTAAGCTGGCAGCCAGCAGTACTGTGGCGAGAATGCTGGAGCGTGATGATTTTAGTAAAAGATACAAAGGCGGGCAGTCGATAGCTATTCATGAATTCTTGTACCCGTTAATACAGGGTTATGATTCTGTTGTCATGCAGGCAGACGTCGAATTAGGTGGCACCGATCAAAAATTTAATTTGCTAATGGGGCGCCAGCTACAGGAGCAACACGGCCAAAAACCGCAATGTGTATTAACCATGCCAATTCTTGAGGGTCTGGATGGTGTGCAAAAAATGTCCAAATCGCTTAATAACTATATTGGTATTGCCGATGAGCCAAAAGACATGTTCGGCAAAATCATGTCAATTTCTGATGAGTTGATGTGGCGTTATTTCGAGCTGTTAAGTTTCCGTCCGATGAGTGAGATTGATGGTTTTAAACAGGAAATGGAACAGGGTAAAAATCCACGAGATATTAAATTTCTGTTGGCGGAAGAAATTATCGCACGTTTTCATAGTGAGGCTGAAGCGACTTCTGCACGTGAAGGATTTATTGCACAGTTTGCTAAAAATAAAGTACCTGATGATATTCCTGAACTTAGTTTTGATGCACCAGAAGAGGGTTATCCCGTAGCAAATCTGCTTAAGGATGCCGGTTTGTGCGGTAGCACCAGTGACGCTATGCGCATGATTAAACAAGGTGCGGTTAAGATTGACGGTGAAAAAATTGCTGATAAATCAGTGAAGATAATAAAAGGTACAGCGGCCGTATTCCAGGTGGGGAAACGCAAATTTGCCAGGCTAACAATCAATTAATATTTAATAAGGTGGCATTCATGCTAGGTATTAAGTTCTACGCGATTATTTTAGTGCTGACGTTAATCATTGCCTGTTCACCAACATCCAATGATCCCACACATGTTGAAATGTCTGATCTGATTGGTTTATGGGATAGCTCTGAGAATATAGCGGCTAAAACAGATGTGATGTACACCCGGATCAGTAGTGATGGTTCGATAATCGAATATGATTTCGACGGTGATGAAGTTGATGGCGGATTAGAGTGCTACCAGATTGATACTGGCTCTTTGAAAAACATTGTGGATAATCGGTTTTTGGTCAGCGTAGATATGCATGCTAAAAAACAGTTTGAAGTTGAGCTGGAATTACTTGATGCGGGGCATGCGCTGAAGATATATTTTCTAGATGACAATGATCCCGCCAACACTTTAAAGTCACAAATCTGGACGCGTGTTTCTGATCAGGCTTTACTGGATAACGAACCCTCTTGCCGTAACCATTAAATACCGGTTATGCATCTAATGCTGTTTTCACCGGATTTTTGAGAGAGATTAACTCCCGCAGAACTATTTGTCTTTATCCTAAATGAAAACCTGTATCTGTCTACTATACTAAGCAGACCTAAAAGATGAATGTTATCAATCTCCAAAATGCAGCAGGTAAAACGGGATTGATGCATTACTACGAATATTAGAATACTAAACAGGCACCTCATTGAATCAGCATCGACGACTTTATTTTTCTGTATTTATTGTTTTTTGTTTTTTGCTGGCCTTATTATCCTCACAAAACAGTACGGTTCTCTGGCTGGACGCACAGATGTTTCGCTTTGCCAGTTATCTGTTACCAGCGCAGTCAACATTAAATGATTTCCGCGTAATACAACTGGATGAAGCACGCTTACAGAAACCCGAAGGGATACGTGAGTTTCGGTTTTTTTTGCGTAAGCTGAAAAAATCTCAAACTGCAGAAATTGTCTGGTTGAGTGATGATTTCCCACAGATGGATTATGTGCCGCTCGAGGATGAAAAAACCGAATCAACAGCTAAGTCTTCTAAAGCTAATCGCAAAACGGCCAAACAACTAACATCAGACGCTGCTGATGAAGATGAGCAGCAGTGGCGTCCGACGCAAGGTGAACGTAATAAACTGGCGTGGATGCTGGAAAATCAGCGCGTTTTTTTAACCCAATATACAAATGTACCTGATCAGCAAAATTACATTCCTTACGATGAGTCCTTGCTATATAAGGATGGCTGGCGGCAGTTTATTCCGGCGGTATTTTTACCAGCGGCGCAGACATTCAGATTAACCAATACGCAGTTACCTTATCGAGTTTATCCGTTTAATCCCCATACTGCTGATCAGCAGTCGTTGATCTGGTATGACGAAGCCAGAGATTTTTCTTTGCCGGATCTAACTCTTGCAGTGTTTAGCCGCTATCAAAATAGTGATCAATTGCACTGGAGTGAAGAAGGTCAGATCCGTCTGGATACACTAACTATCCCGGTTAATCTTTCAGGCAAGGTATTTAATTATTTCTCTGCTCTGACCGGACGCCACACAGAAATAAATGTGCTCTCACTTAAGGCGGCGGCTGCAAAGCCCAATGATTATTTTGCAAATAAGATGGTGTTGATTGGCCAGGACGTAAATCGTCTGCAGATACTGGCGGATTCACTCAGTAGTTTAGAGGTGAATGCAATCTACTATACGCCATCTGAAAGCTGGTGGTTATTGCCTTCATTATTAGTATTGGTGGTTATTTATTTATTATGGTTATTGCCTTTGTTATCAAAACAAAGCGGTTTGTTTCTGGGCGCATTTCTGGTGTTGGGGATAATTTCAGTGCCGCCAGTACTGTTGATATTGAAAGGCATCTGGTGGCCCACCATTAATATATTGCTGCTTATTATTATTGGGCAGCTAGTGGTTTATGTCTACACGTCTGGCCAGTCTATTTTAAATGACCTGATTAAAAAACAGCATGATGCATGGTTTCAGTTGGGGCATTATCAATACGAAAAAGGCGATTATGAAACCGCGATCACCAGTTTATTAAAATGTGGTGCTGATGATGCTGCGCTATCTGATTTATATAAAATCGGATTAAGCTTTGAGCGCAAGAGGCAATATGATCGTGGGCTTCAGGTTTACTCGGAAATTAGTATCCGACGAAAAAATTATAAAGACATAGATAAACGCATTAAATCTATCGTTGGCTTCTCTTCGACACAGACAAAAATTTCATCGCCCAATCAATCGCAAAAAACACTGGTGATGTCACAGATGGAACTGCCAGAATTTGGTCGCTACATAATAGAAAAAGAATTAGGCCGTGGTGCTATGGGTGTGGTTTACCTGGGTAAAGACCCGAAAATTAATCGGCAGGTTGCAATTAAAACGCTGGATTACTCTCAGTTTTCAAAAAAAGAGATAAATACATTTAAAAATCGTTTTTTCCGTGAAGCAGAAGCCGCTGGTCGATTAAGCCACAGCAATATTGTTACTGTGTATGATATGGGTGAAGAGGAAGACTTTGCTTTTATCGCTATGGATTATGTTTCGGGTGTGCCACTGTCTGATTTCACAATAGCTGGCGCCTTACTACCTGTGCAGGAAGTTTACCGCATTATTCAGATTGTCGCGGAAGCGCTGGATTATGCGCATAATCAGAAGATAGTTCACCGTGATATTAAACCCGGTAACGTCATGTATAACCCTAAAGATAAGCAAGTGAAAATCACTGATTTTGGTATAGCTCGTATTACAGATTCAGTTAAAACTCGAACCGGCAGTTTTATGGGAAGTCCATCTTATATGGCTCCTGAGCAAATGACTGGCGCACATGTTGACGGACGGGCAGACATTTATGCGTTGGGCGTTAGTTTTTATCAATTACTTACTGGCAAACTACCATTTCAGGCAGATAATCTGGCAAATCTGGCATATAAAATTACCAATGAAAAATACCGGCCTATTCGAGAGGTGCGAGCAGACCTGCCTGCCAGTGCGACACGTATTATTAATAAAGCCTTGCAGAAGAAACCAGAAAAACGGTTTGCAACCTGTGCTGAGATGGTGATAGTACTAAAACGTGAAACATTTTAACTGGTTCCGGTGTGAGTCTTTTCGCCACAATGGACCAGGACTGAAAAAATGAGGTAGATTAAAATGTTGTCTGCTTTTAAATGACACAGCTAATCTTACTGTCCTCCCATGTTCCAATCTAAAGAATAACCGTAATGAATCAACGGCATCAGAGTGTATATAAACTATGTATACGCTTTGCTTGATTCTGGTGAATAGTCTGGTTTTTATGTGACTTTAGTCACTTAATTTCCCAGTTTTTATACACTTCGTCGTTTTTTTCTTATTTTATTTGAGAAAAAAGGATATCTGTTGATTTTGTGACTATAGATGTCATTGATCTGACGTTCATGCAATTATCAGTTTTCAATGGAGCATGTAGATCGTAATTAAATGGAAAAAATTTGAATAATAAACTTCAAAGGATGACGTATTATGAAAAATTTATACATAAGTAGGATGCTAGTAATCTTGGCCATGTTTTTATACGCTGATGTATCGGCTGAGGAATATACTCTATCAATTCAACCAACACTGCCTAAAGATGTTGTAATGAAATCATACCAGCCACTGGCAGATTACCTTTCAAAGCAAACAGGGCATAAAATCAAGATTAAAGCCTATAGAAATTTTTTCACCTATTGGCAAAAAATGAAGAAGGCAGACGATTTTGATTTTGTTCTAGATGCAGCACATTTTACAGATTATCGTGTTTTGAGAAAAAACTATACCGTACTTGCGAAACTGCCTGACACGGTAAGTTACAGTATTGTAACCCGAGATGATGTAATGATTCTTGACCCGGATGAGTTGGTTCTTGAAAAAGTTGCAACGATGACATCGCCTGGTCTAGGTGGAATTCGACTTTATGAGATGTTTCAAAATCCAACGCGGTTACCTATAGAAGTAAGTGTTAATGACTCAAATGAAGCTGTTAATGCAATTATGGAAGGTAGAGCACTGGCAGCAATCATTCCTACACCGTTGGTTAGTAAATACGATTCTTTAAATACGGTGATGATAACGAAATCTGTCCCGCATATGGGGTTTTCAGCTTCACCAAATGTTCCAGAGATTGTACGACGTGATATTCAACAAGCCTTGATTAAAGCGCACAATACAAAAGACGGACAACAAATGCTTGCACAAATAAAAGTTAAAGAATTTGAAGCTACTAGCGAGAAGGCATATGCAGGGTATTCAGATTTGTTAAAAGATGTGTTTGGTTATTCACCAATTTCCAGGCAGTTATCTTATAGCGCCTACTGAGCTCGGTGATGTTAGATTAAGTTTGTGGTATGACTTGATTTTGTGACAATAAGAAAAACGATGGGGTAAATTGAAATGCTTTTTACTCCATCGTTTTTTTATTGCGCATTAGTAAAATCATACGGTAAAAAATGAGGTTGAAGTTCGATTTACCTATTGGTTTTGTTTGTCGAGTTTCGCCCAGGCATCACGTAAAGTAACAGTGCGGTTAAACGTCAGATTTTCGGCTTTATTGTCTTTTACAAAATAACCAGTACGCTCAAACTGATAATACATGTCTGCACTTGCATCTGCGAGTGAAGGTTCCAGTTTGCAGTTATTCATGATGGTTAATGATTCGGGATTTAAATATTCGGTAATGTCTTCGCTTGCTGCTGGGTTAGCATGTGTAAATAATCGATCATATAGGTTGATGCTTGCATCGACTGCATGTTCAGCAGAAACCCAGTGGATGGTACCTTTCACTTTTCTACCGTCTGGTGATGAACCGCCTTTGGTTTCAGGGTCGTACTGACAGATTAATTCAACCACTTCACCATTTTCATCTTTCACAAAATCGGTACAGGTGATGTAGTAAGCATATCGTAAACGCACTTCACGGCCGACGGATAAACGGAAGAATTTTTTCGGCGCATCTTCAAGAAAGTCATCACGTTCGATATAAATGACTTTGGAGAAATTGATACTACGTGTCCCCATTTCCGGTTTTTGTGGATGGTTTTGGGCAGTCACTTCTTCAGTCTGCTCATCGGGATAGTTTTCGATAGTGACTTTTAAAGGGTTTAATACACCCATGACACGTGTTGCGTGTTCGTTTAAATCTTCACGGATACTGTTTTCCAGCACCGCCATTTCAATAAAGCTGTCTTTTTTGGTGACGCCGATACGGTCACAAAAATCACGAATCGCTGCAGCCGTATAACCGCGGCGACGAAGACCGGAAATTGTTGGCATACGTGGGTCGTCCCAGCCATCGACGTGGTTGTCGGTTACCAGCTGATTAAGCTTGCGTTTACTGGTGATGGTGTATTTGAGTTGCAGGCGGGCGAACTCGATCTGCTGCGGATGGCTGGCTGTTTTTACTTCGTCCAGCACCCAGTCATAGAGCGGGCGATGGTCTTCAAATTCGAGCGTGCACAAAGAATGCGTAATATTTTCGATGGCATCAGAGATACAATGCGTGTAGTCGTACATCGGGTATATCGGCCAGTCATCACCGGTACGTTGATGATGTGCGCGTTTGATGCGGTATAGTGCAGGGTCGCGCATATTGATATTAGGTGAGGCCATATCAATTTTGGCGCGTAGCAAGTATTGACCGTCTTTAAATTCGCCAGCGCGCATGCGGGCAAATAAATCAAGATTTTCTTCTATGCTGCGACTGCGGTCTGGACTTTCTTTGCCGGGCGCTTTTAAGGTGCCTCGATATTCCCGAATTTCTTCGGCACTGAGGGAGTCAACATAAGCATTTCCCTGTTTAATTAACGCTACCGCGTAGTCATATAGCTGCTGAAAATAGTCAGATGCGTGATATAAACCGCTCCATTCGAAACCCAGCCATTTTACGTCTTCGATGATGGCATCAACATATTCGTTGTCTTCTTTTTCCGGGTTGGTATCGTCAAAACGCAGGTTACATTGACCTTTGAAATCTTCTGCTATGCCAAAATTCAGGCATATAGATTTGGCATGGCCAATATGGAGATAGCCGTTAGGTTCAGGCGGGAAACGGGTTTGTATGGCTGCGTGTTTACCAGAATCCAGATCTTTTTGAATGATGTTGCGTATAAAGTTCGTTGAGGTGTTAATTTCGTCTTCAGCTGACATAAAATTGTTCTGCGGGTATGGGTTATTTTTCTTTATGGTGTCGTCAATTAGCCGCGTATTCTACCGCTGAAATAAAGATTTTGCTGTTTTTTCTGGCGATTGTAAGCAGAGGTGTTCAGGGTTGGTAATCGAAATCATGACTTTTGCTGAGGTAAGCACGATTGTGAGCGTTGCTGTGTTAACTGGTGGTGAGTAATATTTTTCTCATCTGGCGCGTTTTTTCATAGCGCTGCGCCTTGCAGCATTGATTGCTTTGCGCGCCCACACAATCATCTCATCAGGATCGTCGAGAACTTCTCCCGGTGCTTCACTGTATGACATTGAAAGCTGTTTACCGTTGCGCTCATAACGAAAAGGCTGAAGTTGGCGTTCTTCAAAATCAGCGAGATTGCCCTCGTCAGTTTTTAAATACAAGGCATCATCTGTTACCAGTGCAAACATGATGCCGTGCTGATAGATTCCATAACCACCAAACATGGCACGCGCTTTAACTTCGCCCGTTTGCTCGAGTAATTCAAGCAGGTATTCAATAAATTCATTGCTGTGCGCCATTGCTGTCCGTACTGTGATATAAAGTGATTTTTATATGTAACATGTCCATCATAATAGAGCAGGTAATGGTTGAACAGGCTGTGATTGAGCGATTGCAAGCGGATAGCTTGAAAACAGCCCTTAAAATGTGTGCTGTAGATATGGACGTGGTCGTACATGAATCAATCGATTCGACCAATAGCTGGTCATTGCAGCAAATTAAAGCGGGTAAAGACGTGCCCTTTGCCTGTTTCGCTGAAGAGCAGCTACAGGGCAGGGGGCGGCGTGGAAAACACTGGCACATGGCGGCCCATTCTAATATTGCAATGAGTCTCGTCTGGTCATTTTCTTTATCACGTCAACCATTACATCTATTGCCATTATCAGTTGCTCTGGCGATTGTAGAAACATTAGAAAGTTTTAACTTCAAACAGGTGCAGATCAAATGGCCCAATGACGTTTATGTCCGTGGTAAAAAAATTGCAGGCATCTTAATTGAGACGCAACCGCTTAAAAATACAGCGAAAGGTGAGTACCATGTTGCGGTCGTTATCGGTGTTGGTGTTAATTACGACATGTCATCGATAGAAAAAAATGAATTGCAGTATTTGCCGGATTTCACCGATATCCTCGATGAGATTAAAGTACAGGCAGTTGGCCGTAAGATAGGAAGAGCACTTGTAGCATCAACCCTACTCAAATGTATCGTTGATGTGTGTCAGAATTTCCAGGAAAATTCAAAGCAGTATCTGGAAAAATATCGGACTCAATACGACTACTGCAAAGAAAAAAATGTCGATATCCTTCTCGATAATAAAGAAATGTTGACAGGTATTGCGCAAGGTGTAAATGATGAGGCAGAGTTGATAGTGATGGTTGATGGTAGGAAACGCGTATTTAATAGTGCGGAGATCAGCGTTAAGACGACTAAAGGAAAGGGTCTGTGACGTAATGATACTAACGGTTGATATCGGCAATAGTCGAATTAAATGGGCCTTATGGCAGGCAGAGATCATTATTGCACGAGGTGTTGCAGCCCATGAGTCAGATAAAACGATGAGCTGCTTTGAAACGTTATTTTCTGTGCTGGAAAAGCCATCGCGAGTTTTTGCTGTGTGTGTTGCCGGGGATGAGCAGCAGCAGGCATTGAGTGAATGGATCAAACAACACTGGCAGCTGGAGGTTGAATATCTAAAAACACAAAAACAATATAAAAATATCATTAATGCCTACCAGGATCCTGAGCAACACGGTGCTGATCGCTGGGCTGCGGTCGTCGCAGGCCATCAATGTTTTCCAGATTCTTCGGTCTGTGTAATAAGTGCGGGTACCGCCATTACTTTTGATCTAATTGATAAAAATGGACGCCACCTGGGGGGTTATATACTGCCATCGTACGCTAGCATGCACGCGGCATTGCTGGCAGATACGGCGAATGTATTATCAACTTTTAATGTGCCATCTCATAAACATGGTATTCCAGAGAATACCGATGATGCGGTTAATCAAGGCTTACATATATTATTGCAGGCGGGAATTCGTGAGCTTTGTCGGATTTCACAAGAAAACATGGACAAATCTATGCAGATAATCGTTACCGGTGGTTTTGCTGAGACAATTCTGGATTATCTTGATATGCCTCTAATACACCATGAACCGGATTTGATAATGCAGGGTCTGTATACCATCATGAACCAGCAAAAAAGAGGGGTGGGTGATTAATATGCGATGGTTATTTTTAATCGTGTTGTCGTTGAATCTTGCTTATATCGCGTGGCAAACAAGTGTGTTGGGTGAAGATTCATCTGTGCATGTACAACCGCTAAAAAATGTTCAGCCTATTGTTTTATTAAGTGAGTTAAAGCCGCAATCAGTCCAGGTGGGTGAGGTGGCGGAAAGTGCTTCACAGCAAGAGCAGGATGTTGCAGAAAAAATAATAGAGGTGGAAAAGGTAGGCCCAGTAACTATTGGATCAGCAGAAGTAGCATCAACAGAAACGGTAACTGCAAACATAGAAGCGACCGTTTCGGCAGAGGCTAAAAAGCCAGAGCCCGAGTCCGGGCTAGCCAAAGATGTTTCAGCACCATCATCCGTACCGCCGTTATCAGTAACAAGTTGTTATACCCTTGGACCATTTCGTGATCTGGATAAATTGCGAAATTTAACCCGTGAGATTAAATCCTATGTGCTAGAAGCGGATTTTCGCGGTCGGGAAGAAAAAGAGCGGTCTTTATTTTTCGTTTATCTACGGCCAGAAAAAAGTCATAAAGAAGCGCTTGAAACGGGCAAACGCTTGAAAGAGAAAAAAATAAAGGATTTTTATGTTATTCGCGAAGGCGAAAAAATTCACGGCATCTCATTGGGGCACTTTAGAAATAAAGATGGCGCTTATGGTTTGGCGAAAAAAGTCAAAAAATTAGGCTTTGATGTACAGGTTGAGCCGGTATATAAAACATACACAGTTTACTGGCTGGACTACCAGCTTGCCGGTGGGGTTAGTATTCCTGAATCGATTTTTGATAAATACACTAAAAAGACAAAAAAAGACAAAGTTAGTCGCTTGAGTCGTGATTGTGGCGGTTGATATTTTTATATTCACGCTGTTGAGAGAAAGAAATCGAATAATTTTAAAATAAATGCCTGATTTAAGGTAAATCGTATTGCTTTCAGTCGGTTGATTCCCTACAATTGCGCCCCTTGCCGGTGTAGCTCAGTTGGTAGAGCGCCTCACTTGTAATGAGGATGTCGTGGGTTCAACTCCTGTCACCGGCTCCATATTCATGCCCATAGCCATTGAGTGCTATGGGCGTTTTTATTCCGCGGTTTTTTTGTTGGTTTTTCATTGCCGCAGTTGCTTGGGAAACAGTCATGGCACGCAACTTTGCCAGACTAAAAAATATTCGCCGTATCAGCGCGTTACGGTTGACAGATGTGCTGCGCTCAAGCAAAATACGCGGCTTGATTTTTGGAGGGGTTCCCGAGCGGTCAAAGGGGGCAGATTGTAAATCTGCTGGTTCTACCTTCGGAGGTTCAAATCCTCCCCCCTCCACCATAAGTTTGAAGATGGGAAATGTTCGCAGAGTTTGTGCGGGTGTAGTTCAATGGTAGAACTTCAGCCTTCCAAGCTGAATACGTGGGTTCGATTCCCATCACCCGCTCCATATTTATAGTGGGGCAAGGTTTGATGATCTCCTGGTGTTGTAAGTCAGGCGGGTAGCGATTGGGCCGGAGTGATCAGGTAAAAGTTTTGGCTCATATAGCTCAGTCGGTAGAGTACTTCCTTGGTAAGGAAGAGGTCACCGGTTCAAATCCGGTTATGAGCTCCAGTTGTATTGTTGTTTAAATATTTTTATAAATTGTTGTTAATTTAGTTATTAATACCTTCAGGGGAGACACTAGACATGTCTAAAGAAAAGTTTGAAAGAAATAAGCCACATGTAAATGTTGGCACAATTGGTCATGTAGATCATGGTAAAACTACCTTAACTGCAGCGCTGACGAAAGTGATGGCAGAAGCACAAGGTGGCGAAGTTAAGG
>CAJXZZ010000011.1 GCA_913065105.1 uncultured Gammaproteobacteria bacterium
TGTAGAATCCGTCACATGGTTATTTTTATCGCTGAAAAAGTGGAATCATTTAATAGATGGAATGTAATCCTGGTGGTAGACAATACACGGCTACAACGTGCCCGCATTAAATTAAGCCAGAAAAAACCAGTTGGATAAGATGGCGCATGTCATGTTTGGCGGTCTCACCCATGCGCCTGCCGTCGAACTGTGTAAAAAACTCGTCGAAATCACACCTGATAACCTTGATAGCGTTTTTCTTGCAGATTCAGGTTCTGTCTCTGTCGAAATAGCCATGAAAATGGCCCTGCAGTACTGGCAGGCTAAACAACAACCTGAAAAGACAAAATTCATCAGTCTAAGAAATGGTTACCACGGTGACACCATCGGCGCGATGTCTGTCTGTGACCCGGTTACCGGTATGCATACCTTGTTTAGTGATATCCTGGCAAAAAACTTTTTCATCCCTTCGCCAGAATGCAAGTTTGGTGAACCGTGCCAGACAGAACATATTGAAAATTTAAACACGACATTAGAGAAGCATCATGCATCGGTCGCCGCACTTATCCTGGAACCCATCGTACAGGGCGCTGGCGGCATGAAGTTTTATTCGGCTGATTATTTACAGCAGGCCAAATCATTATGTGAAAAATATAATGTATTACTGATTGCTGATGAAATAGCCACCGGTTTTGGTCGCAGCGGAAAACTCTTTGCCTGTGAATACGCTGGTATTTCACCCGATATCATGTGTCTTGGAAAATCGCTTACCGGCGGTTATATGACGCTTGCGGCAACGTTATGCAGCAAAGAAATCAGCCAGACTATAAGCGATTATCCACCTCATGTTTTCATGCACGGACCAACCTTTATGGCTAATCCGTTAGCCTGCTCTGTCGCACTGGCAAGCATCCGTTTATTACAGGAATCAGACTGGCAGGCTAACGTTAATAACATCGAACAGATGTTAATAAAAGGCCTGAAAAAGTGCTCTCAGTTAGACGATGTTGAAGATGTACGTGTATTGGGCGCGATCGGTGTCGTCGAATTAAAAAATACGGTGAATATGGCGAAGATTCAGCAGGCATTTGTTGATGTTGGGGTCTGGATCAGACCATTCGGTAAACTCGTTTACCTTATGCCGCCATATACCATTGAACAGCGAGAGTTAAACACCTTAACAAATGCTATTTTCGACGTGCTTAATAATGGAAAACACTTATAAATCCCATATACTCTAATCTAATACAAATGTTTCATTACTCAGCATATAGATAGTTACCAGGACGCTACCATCGAAGCCAATAAATCGCTTTGTCGACCATTATTTCTGTCACTTGCCGTTATCGTCGCAGGCATTGTTTTCGTCTTTAACGTTCTGCCAAAACTCGGTAGTCCGTCACTGCTAGAACAAATAAAAAGCGACGGCCAACTTGTCGTGCTTACTAGAAACAGCCCAACAACGTATTACGAAGATGCTGATGGCCCAGCTGGCATCGAATATGAGATGGCAAAAATGTTTGCTGATGAGCTTGGTGTTGAATTAACACTACTTATTCCTGATTCGTTTGATGATCTACTCGCTAAGATAAGTGATAACTCTGCACATATTGCTGCTGCTGGATTAACCATCACCAAAGAGCGTGAAAAAATCTATCGCTTTGGTCCTCCATATCAGGAAATTATCGAACAATTCATTTATAACGTCGCCAATAAACGACCAAAAAGCCTATCTAAACTGAACGGAGGCACTCTGGAAGTCGTAGCGAATTCAAGTCATGAAGAGCGATTAAAACATCTATCAGAGCGTATTCCTGACCTGATCTGGAAATCAAATCATGATCTTGATAGTGAAGAATTATTACAGATGGTGTCTGACGATATCATTGATTACACCATCGCTGACTCTAATGAACTGTCACTAAATCAACGCTTTCTGATTAATTTACGTGTTGCTTTTGACGCTAGCGAGACTCAGCATCTCGCCTGGGCAATGCCAAAATCAGACGATAATAGTCTGTTTTTAGAAGTACAGAAATTCTTTAAGCGAATAAAGAAAAGCGGTGATTTAACACGCATGATTGAACGCAACTATGGACACGTTGAAGACTTCGATTATGTTGGCACTAAAATCTTCAGACGGCACATAGAAATAAGGTTACCTGAACACCAGCTATTCTTTGAAAATGCTGCCACAGAATATGGCGTGGACTGGCGTTTAATTGCTGCCATGG
The DNA here is from genome assembly GCA_913065105.1 of uncultured Gammaproteobacteria bacterium. Taxonomy (GTDB): domain Bacteria; phylum Pseudomonadota; class Gammaproteobacteria; order SZUA-229; family SZUA-229. Next base: position 2,214 of record CAJXZZ010000011.1, read on the forward strand.
GATATCAGGAGTCTCATTGGGATCCCGATGCCGTATCACCGACCGGTGTGCGCGGCATCATGATGCTGACATTAAAAACAGCAAAAGAGATGGAGATAAAAGATCGCCTCGACCCTGAAAGTAGCATCTCGGGAGGCGCAAAATATTTCAAAAAAACGCTGGAACGTATCGATGAAAGCATTACAGAACCAGATCGAACCTGGATGGCGATGGCCGCCTACAATGTTGGTTATTCTCACCTACAAGACGCACGAAAAATAGCGAGAAAACTCAATAAAAACCCAGACCTCTGGATTGATGTAAAGCAGACATTGCCACTTTTAGCCAAAAGAAAATGGTATAAACAAACGCGTTATGGTTATGCCAGGGGTTGGGAGCCAGTACGATATGTCGAAAATATTCGTAGCTACTACGATATTCTAAAATGGGTTGATGAGGGTGATGCTGAATCAACACCCGCACCTGAAGAGTTTTTGAAAATACCGAACAGCTTATAAAAAAGTCAGCGCGCCAAAGAGATAAAAAATGTTATTTCTTTTTACGATAAAACAACCCTGCAGGATGTTCCACACGCTCCAGATCATCACTAAAAGCCACAACCGCCTGGTTACTTCCAGTAACGAAAATACCACCTGATTTAAGCAGCTCTGAAAACTGTTGAAGGATACCGGCTTTTACACCATTTGAATAATAAACAAGATCTTCTGGGCAGATGATTAGGTCCATAGCACCGAGTGGCTGAAAATTTTCTTTCAGGTCACATTGGCTAAAACTAACCATCTGGCGAACCTTGTCCTTAATCTGACCATTATTCTCTTTATTATCGAATGAGGTATATAACTTTCTGTAAGTGTCACCAAGGCCAGCTAATTGCAACTCGCTATAGGTTGCTGATTTTGCCTGAGCGATACTTTCGCTTGAAATATCAGTCGCAACAATTTGAAATTGTTTAACATCGCCACTGCTGTGCTCATAACCTAATGCTTCCATTGCTAAAAGATAGGCCAATTGCCCCTGTCCACAACCTACCAGCAAAATTTTTGCTTTTTCAGGTAATTGGGCAAATACATAATTGTGCAGAAGTTTTTTTACTTCAGAACTTAAATGCCAACTCGACTGGCGTTGTGATATAGCATCTAACACACTAGAAAGTATGGCAGAATGTCTTTCATCAGCATGTCCACCCGCCATGCCCTCAGCAAGAGACGCTAGAGATTCAAGCTTATACGCTGATAAAAGCGGCTCAATTCTTTCCACCAGATTACTACGTTGCTCGTCTGGAACAACAACACCCAATACATTTTGCAGGGTCACGAGTAGAGTTTCATAATCATCAATGTTATGAGATGCAGCAGATGGCATATTCAGACCTTCAGAGGGATAGTAAAAGCGTACTGTAAAGCATAGAAGGAAAATGCCGAAGTTCAATAATCGGTGCTATTTATAGCAATAATTATTGTAGATAATATAATTACGGGTTCCGCCTGAAACCACGAGAATATGGCTATATATTATAGACTTAGCGGTAATTAATTCAGTTACAGTCCAACGGGCTTAAATAACTCCCTACTTTTCAGCTGTTTATTACCCAGATGATGATTAATGACATGCCGCATTAATCGTTTTAGTTCAACTAAATATTGAGGATTTTCTGATATCGACTGGTATTGTTCATCTGCTAGAGCAAGCAGACAACTTCCCGATATCTCCGGTACATTACCTGGCACAGCTTCCCGACCTTTTACCGGTCCATGTTCGAGATAATATCGATAGGTCGAATCAGCCAGAATAGCCTCTCCTGTATCAGCTTCAGTATGTAAACTTAACCCAAAACCTAATAATTCCAGCAATTTTATTTCAAATTGCCGCAGTGTAATCTCAAGATTTTCATGGTTTTCCAGTGAGTACAGGCAGTGATGATAATGCTTAAAAACAGCTTCTTGAACATCATCTTTATGTAATAAATACATCAATAACTCATTGATATACATAGCAGATAACAGAGGTTTGTTTTTTAAAACAGGCGCTTTTAAATCGGCTCTTTCTACACTTTTTAAATATGGCATATTTCCTTTGCCTTGCCAGCTAACCACTAATGGCGTAAACAGCAACAAACTGCCCGCCAGTTTGCTGCGCGCGCCACGGCTGCCTCTTGCCATTAATGACACACGGCCATAATCCTTTGTTAATACTTCAAGAATACTACTGGTTTCGCGGTAAGCGCGCTTATGCAGGATGTAAGCAATCTGCGTGTTAACGACGTTCATTTATGATAGTGAATAGTGAATTTTTGTCACCGTGAGTGAAACATAGCAATGCGTCTCGTTGTTTTTAACTATTCGTTATTCACTAATCACTGCTCTACTCACCGTAGCCTAATCCGCGCAGGGCACGTTCATCATTCGACCAGCCTTCACGTACCTTCACCCAAAGGTTCAAGTACACTTTATTATCGATCATTTTACTGATATCTTCCCGTGCTTTGGTGCCGATACTTTTTAAGCGAGCACCTTTTTTGCCGATGATTATGGCTTTTTGACCCGCGCTCTCAACATAGATGGTGGCATGAATATGTACGATGTCTTTTTCTTCAACAAACTTGTCGATATCAACGGTTGAGGTATAAGGAAGTTCCTGACCTAATTCACGTATCAGTTTTTCACGTATGATTTCTGCAGCAAGAAAACGCGTACTTCGATCAGTGACTTGATCATCAGGATAAAAATGTTCGTTTTCGGGAAGTAAAGGCTCAATCTTTTGCTCGAGGATATCAACGTTGTCACCGTTTAGTGCGGAGACAGGAATAATCTCGGTAAAATCATAGTGCTTGGACAGTTCCTGAATTAACGGCAACAGCTGTTTTTTATCTTCCAGCATATCCATCTTATTCACCACCAGCAGCACAGGACAATTTACTGATTCCAGTTTTTCAACGATAGCCTGATCTTCATCCGTCCACTTTTTAGCCTGGACGACAAAAAGAATAACATCGACATCATTTAATACCGATGTTGCTGCACGATTCATGTATTTATTAATTGCTGTACCACGACGTTGATGTATGCCTGGTGTATCAACATAGATCGCCTGCACATTTCCAGTCGTTTTTAAACCAAGAATCTGATGTCGCGTGGTCTGTGGTTTTCGCGAGGTGATACTCAATTTCATACCAAGAATATAATTGAGCAGCGTAGACTTACCAACGTTTGGTCGCCCGACGATCGCAATATAACCACAATGTTTAACTTGATTCATCAATACCGGTTCAGTCATTTTTTTTACCTTCGAAATTAGCTTCAACCTCAGCAATAGCTTTTTCTGCGGCAATTTGCTCTGCTTTACGACGGCTTTTTCCTTCACCGTTAACGTCTATATCGATCTGCTTAATACTGCATCTCACGTGAAAAACCTGTGCATGTGCCTGCCCGGTAATATTTGTCACCTGATAATCAGGCAGTGCTAAACCACGGGACTGTAATAATTCCTGCAATTGTGTTTTAGGATCTTTTAAGCTCTGCAGGTCAGTGGGTGATGCCAGTCTGTTTGTGTATAAACGAACAATCAACTCTCGACAAGGTTCAAATCCACCATCACAATAGACTGCTCCCAATATGCTTTCTACTGCATCAGCAAGAATGGACGGCCGGCGAAACCCGCCACTTTTAAGTTCACCAGAACCTAAACGGATCACATCGCCTAGTTTCAACTGATTAGCAATGACAGCCAGAGATTCTTTATTAACCAGATTTGCACGCAGACGACTTAAGTCACCTTCCTGAACATCGGGGTATTGTTTAAATAACTCATCCGCAATAACAAAGTTTAATATCCCATCACCCAAAAATTCAAGGCGCTCGTTATTTATAGCGGCATAACTTCGATGAGTTAACGCCTCGTTTAATAATTCGATATTATTAAACGAGTATTCAAGTTTTTTTAATAAAACATTAATGGCATTAGACTGCACCATAAAACTTCTCGGTGTAATCCCTATCTGCACTATTAGCGGATAGGTATTTTAATTTCGTGTTTAAAGGTAACGATGAAATCAAGGGTACCAATTAATTTTCCTCGTGGCTCATATTCGATGGTTACAATATTTTCACCACGTCCTTTTTTAGCAGAAACATACTCAGGCTTGATATCATACACGCTGTTTAATCTTAAGCGTTTCATAACCGAGACTTTTAACTCTTTTGCAGACATCCCTATTGATTTAGGATCTTGCTCCACTCTTTCCATAACATCTTTAACACTTCTATCCGTCATATAAACCGGTATCACATTCATCGCAATCACGGCCTGGAATAATAGAAAAACAATAACCACAACCATGCTGATCATCGTTAAACCCTGTTGCTTTTTCATTAATTTTTTCATTATGCGACCACCTCTCTTATTTAATTATGTTGCCGATCCGGTCTAGATGAAGCTCATCACTAAAATGCATCCAGATCATAAAGGCTTTACCGACCAAATTACTTTCGGGCACAGGCCCCCAGACACGGCTATCATTACTATTATCACGATTATCACCCATCACGAAATACATGGCCTCTGGAACGATGTATTCACCCTGCAGATTATTTGGCCTCGCGGGCAATAACAAAATAGAGTGTTCAGCATCTTCAAGTTTTTCAACATATTCATTAGCATATGTCTGTCCAGGTCCCTTGTATTGACCAGTAAAATCTCTTGCTACCGGCTGGCTGTTTACATATAAAACTTTATTGTAATACGCTATGTGGTCACCCGGTAACCCTATTACCCGTTTTATGTAATCCAGATTTGGGTCACGAGGATAACGAAACACGACGATATCACCACGTTCTGGTGTGCTTAGACCCACTACGGTTTTATTGAGTACGGGAAGTTTGATACCGTAAGCAAATTTATTGACCAGAATAAAATCACCGATATACAACGATGGCAACATTGAACCAGAAGGGATACGAAATGGCTCAACAACAAAACCGCGCAGTAAAAAGACGATCAATAAAACCGGGAAAAATGATTTGGAATATTCGACAATAACAGGTTCTTCGCCTTTACGGCTAACGTCTACGCCCTGATGAGTTTCCGAGGAGGTATTAATCACCTGGTTACGTTTGGGTTCAAGATACCATTTATCGATCAACCAGACAGTTCCAGTAAATACGACAGCTATGAATAAATAAAAAGAAAAATCAATAATCATTACAAGTTCACAATAAAATCTTTGTTAAAGTTTAGGAGGTATTTGTTAATTATCTACCTTATGTGTCTACTTTCAGGACAGCTAAAAAAGCTTCCTGCGGTATCTCTACCTTGCCAAACTGTTTCATGCGTTTTTTACCCTTTTTCTGTTTCTCCAGCAATTTACGCTTACGTGAAACGTCGCCACCATAACATTTTGCTATTACATTTTTACGCAAAGCTTTGACCGTAGAGCGCGCAATAATATTACGACCTATGGCTGCCTGAATAGCAATATCAAACATCTGGCGTGGAATTAACTCACGCATCTTATCGACCACATCGCGGCCACGTCGAGTGCAGACGTCACGATGAGCTATCATAGAAAGCGCATCGACCCGTTCGCTGTTGATAAGGATATCCACCTTGACCAGATCCGCTGCCTGAAAACGATCGAATTCATAATCAAATGAAGCATAACCGCGGCTCACTGATTTCAGACGGTCAAAGAAATCGAGCACCACTTCACTCAAAGGCATCTCGTAGCTCAATGAGACCTGGTTACCCATATACTGCATGTTCAATTGTACACCACGTTTTTCAACACACAGTGTCATCACATTACCGAGATAATCCTGCGGCACCAGAATATTTGTTTTTATGATCGGCTCTCGCAGCTCTTCGATAAAATTTACTTCGGGTAAATCTGCCGGGTTATGAATCTCGTAGACCTCACCTTTCATATTCAAAACCTCATAGACTACGGTCGGCGCAGTAGTGATCAGGTCTAAATCGTATTCACGTTCAAGTCGTTCCTGAACGATCTCCATGTGCAACAGGCCAAGGAAACCGATGCGAAAACCCAGACCTAATGCTGAAGAGTTCTCTGGCTCGTATTTTAACGATGCGTCATTTAACGTGAGTTTATCGAGTGAATCACGAAAATCATTGTAGTCATCAGAACTAACCGGGAACATGCCTGCGAATACACGTGGCTGGACTTCCTTGAATCCCTCAAGCGCCTGACTCGCCGGGTCATCCGTCATGGTGATGGTATCGCCTACTTTTGCTGAATCAATTTCTTTCAGACTGGCAATAATAAAACCTACCTGACCGGCAGACAGACTCTCACGATCTTCACGCTTAGGCGTAAACACACCGACCTTGTCCACCAGGTAACTTCTCTGCGTAGACATCACTGTCATTTTTTTACGCGGCGTTATCGTGCCCTGTTTGACGCGAACCAGAATAATCACGCCGACATAGGGATCAAACCAGGAATCGATGATCAGGGCCTGTAACTGCGCCTCCCGTGTGCCACCTGGTGGTGGAACTTCAGCGACTATCTGTTCCAGTAACTCATGAATACCTTCACCGGTTTTTGCGCTTACGCGTAATGCATGACTGGCATCGATACCGATAACTTCTTCAATCTCTTCACAGACACGCTCAGGTTCAGAAGCCGGCAGATCAATTTTGTTCAAAACAGGAATAACTTCGAGGCCCTGCTCAATGGCGGTATAACAATTAGCAACACTTTGTGCTTCAACACCCTGGGAGGCATCAACGATAAGTAAAGCGCCTTCACAGGCGGCCAGTGAGCGTGAGACTTCGTAGGAGAAGTCCACATGCCCGGGGGTATCAATAAAATTCAACTGATAGATTTCACCATCATCCGCTTTATAATTTAGCGTGACACTTTGCGCTTTAATGGTAATGCCTCGCTCACGCTCAATATCCATTGAATCCAGTACTTGAGCGTTCATCTCACGTTCAGTTAGACCTTCACAGGCCTGAATCAGACGATCAGCCAGTGTCGATTTACCGTGGTCGATATGGGCGATAATGGAAAAGTTACGAATATTTTTCATTAAATATTATTATCTAGAAGCCGGGTTATTATAAGATTATCAAGGGTTTATTTTAAGACGCTATTTCTTCACGGTGTTTTCGATTTCAAGCAATAAAACCTCAGAATCCAGAAAATACTCACAAAGTGTTTTTTCATCAAAGGTTAATACCGGCACTTTACTGCCATATCGTTGTTCCAGTTCAGGCTCATTATCAATGTACTGGCGTTTTACAGTAATATTAAATTTTTCTATAAATGGCCGTAATTCATCTTCCATGGCTTCGCACAATGGGCAATTACTGCGTGAATAAAGTATGAATTGCAACGGCGTACTCATCAAATATGAAGATAAAGTTGACTAATGTGTCATGATCACAGACAGAAAAAAACCGGCCAAGCCGGTAATAAATACCAAAATTTCTACCACAATTGTCATCCAGACATAATCGCCAACCACGTCAGCAAACCAGTAGCGGAGTTTACCATGATAGTAACAACGCATGTCATCACTATTCAGCGTGCTTCTGGCTAGCTTCGGTTCAAGGCGATGAATTAGGCAGGTAAATGAGATCTCTATTAACGCAGATCCAGAGCCACACAGAGACAATCTGAGCAGTTACTTATGAGCAATAATTTTTCTCAGCACGACCGGTGCAAATAAATGTACGCTGGACTGACGTGAAAAATACCATTTAGATACTAATGAACCGAATACTAATCCCATAATGGCTGTTGCAGCGGTCATCAGATCACGGTATTGCGTAGCGGCAGCCAAGAAGTAATCTGCCAGTAAAGCAAACAGCAGCATCGCCAAAATGGGAATAACGTACATAACCAGCGAACCTTTAAGCAGTGCATCCTCAGAGATGCCAACGACAACAGTATCCCCCACATCTGCATTGACACTATTATCTGCCTGGAAATGAGTGAATTTTCGTCCAACTATTTTGGACAACAAGGAAGTACCGCATCCTTTATTTGCCGCACAGCTACCACAGGCAGATTGCGTTTGCGCCTGAAGAAAAAGAACACTTCCTTTTATTTCAATTACTTGCGCTTGCTCTTCAATCATTTAGCGGCTTCATCCTGGTGCATTTTGACCGTGGACTGCGCCATTAACTGCACCGTTTTTGCTGGCACCTCTCCCACTACTGTGACGAAATAATTGTCCACTGCGCTACCAAATGCATTCACTGCACCCATCGACGAAGAGCCCTGTAAATGCTTCCCTGTGCCTTGATTTGATTCAACGAAAACTGAAACCGAAGCCAGGCCGTCAGAGTACACCATGTGTAACAGATCCGGTGATGAAGTTTCGGATGATCTAGCCGCTGACGATTGCGAATAACGCATAGTACTTTGCGTTAACATAAAACCTCTAGGCAAACGGGCAACTTTCCATCCTGTCTCCGTGAGATTCTGCACATCAGCTCTTGGCTCATCGAGCAGCTGTTGCTTAAATTGTTCAAACTGCGGTAATTCAAACGTCTGAGAAGGTATTTTTGGCAGGTAGTCTAACGAGGTGAACATCATTTGTTCAATAACCATCTTATCCTCATCAACCAGGTCACAGCGCAGCAACATGCCAGTGTTTTTATCTACCCAGTAACGGTAACCGTAGCGGTACTGGTCCTTCGGCAATAAATCAACAACCAGACTCGAGTGATTCGCTATGCGGTCGTCTTCAAGGCGGTCCATCGAATAAAATTGTTCGAGCTGCTCTATATTGTCCGGTAACTGAGGGTGTAACGGCTTTTTTTTATCGTTATGACGAATGGTGATTATTTCACGATCCGGGAAAATCGAGATAACCCGATTGTTATGCCTGAGGACTTTTCGTGGTTCACCGTTAAGTGCTTCCAGACTTTCCCACACACCTTTATCATCTACACCATGAGTAACATGTAAGGCTGAAAGTTTATCTGACTTCCTTAAAATAAATGTACCCTGATAGTTTTGGTTCTGGTCTGCATCTGACATGCGTTTTAACATGTCAAACAAGTCAGCTGCGAAACTGTTTGCACTAAATAAAAAAAGAAATAAAGCCGCAACAGTATTAGGGAGTGAACGCATTAATGTTTTACTTCAGTGGCTTATTTTCAATCTCATAACTAACCGCTCTTACGTAAGGCAATCTTCCCTGCAAGGTGTCCTGAGTGGCGAACTCCAGATGCTGGTTAACCAGATGCGGGTCTAATTCGGTGGCTTTTTTATCGACTGATTTATTTTCAACCGCTACCTGTACCGCTGGCTGCTGTTCAACGTTTTTTGCTATAGCTGTATGTGTTCCAGCTTCCTGTCCAGACAGGGTAACGACCATAACAACAGCGACTGAAGCTGCCACCGCCATGCCTGCAGCAGGTTTAAACCAGGCCGACAAATCGAACAACGCAGTTTTACTGCCAGTCGATGCACGTGCAGAGGTTGAGTGAGTATCAACAGCAAGATTTTCATCTGCCAGTGCTGTTCGCACCGCATGACTGACATCTATAAAAGATGAATCACTCATCTCACCGCGCAAGACATCACCCATTAGTTGATAACGTTGAGCGACCTTAGAATCTTCAGGATCAGCTGATAAAGAAAATGACATCAGCTCATCACGATGCATGTCATCATCCAGAAAAGCCGATATTTTTTCTTTACGTTTACTTGTCAAATCACTCATAACCATAACCACATTTAAATATTAATTTAGTTGACTGCTATTACAATACAACATCAACAGTCTGTTAGTGCACTATTACTTCGAATGGTTCGATAGATGATGACTATTTTCATCAAGTATCGGCGCCAGTTTACTGTCGATGGCCTCACGTGCACGGAATATCCGTGATCTCACCGTGCCTATCGGGCAATCCATAACCTCAGCAATATCTTCATAACTCAATCCTTCAATTTCCCGCAAAGTTATCGCCTCGCGTAGATCTGAGGGCAGGTCCCCCATTGCTTGTTTAATCGTTGCTTCAAGTTCTGATGCCAGAGCCTCACGTTCCGGCGTAGCATATTCTTTTAACCATTCACTGGCGCCATAATCTTCTGCATCCTGTACATCGATGCTATTAGCCGGGTTTTTCCGCGACTGTGAAACCAGGTGATTTTTCGCAGTATTGATCGCAATCCGATATAACCAGGTATAAAACGCACTCTCACCACGGAAGTTAGGTAGAGCACGGTAGGCTTTTATAAACGATTCCTGTACCACGTCAGGCACATCTGACTGATTTCGTAAAAATCGGGAAACCAGCTTAGACAATCGCAACTGATACTTCAGTACGAGTAGATCAAATGCTTTGTTATCACCTTGCTGTACTCTGACGACCAGTTCCTGGTCTATCGCACGTTCGCTCATCGAAACCTCTTTTTAATAAGCGACGTATCACCCTGCAAACTGTGACCGAAAAATTTAGCTATAGTTCCCATTGCTTATAAGTTTTTGAATTTAGTATAATTGGGAACCAAACTTACATTATTTTAGCCCAATCATAAAGTTAAATAACACATGCCTATAACTTACCAACATGACGTTCTGATAATCGGTGGTGGTGCCGCCGGTCTTAGTCTGGCCCTGAGAATTGCAGATCAATGCAGTGTCGCCATTATCACCAAAGGCCCCAGTATGGACGGCAGTACCTATTATGCGCAGGGTGGCATGTCTGCAGTACTTGGCGGTGAGGACTCCTTTCAGTCACATATCGAAGACACCTTAAATGTTGGCGGCAGCTTATCTAATGCAGAAACCATTAAATATGCCGTTGAACACGGTCCCGAAAATATCCGCTGGATGCAGGAACTTGGCGTGCCGTTCAGCAGTGAAATATTTAAATCAGGCCAACGTGAATTACACTTAACCCGTGAAGGCGGACACACTCACCGCCGTGTCGTTCATGCTGCCGACGCTACAGGCAAGGCAATAAGTGATACCCTGGAAAATCACGCACGGCATCATGACAACATCTCTTTTTATGAAAGTCATATTGCTGTCGATCTGATTACCACAGAAAAACTGGGCGACGAAGACATCCCAAACACCTGTATCGGTGCATACGTACTCAATAATAAAAGTGACCGTGTAGAAACTTTTCAGGCACGCTTCGTGGTGCTCGCTACCGGTGGTGCCAGTAAAGTTTACCTATATACCAGTAACCCCGATGGTTCTACCGGTGATGGTATAGCGATGGCATGGCGCGCCGGTTGCAGTGTCGGCAACATGGAATTTAACCAGTTTCACCCAACCTGTTTATATCACCCCGAAGCAAAATCATTTCTCATCAGTGAAGCGGTACGTGGTGAAGGCGGCAAGCTATTATTACCCGATGGTAAACGGTTCATGCATAAGTTTGATAAACGCGGAGAACTGGCCCCGCGTGATATCGTGGCTCGCGCCATCGACCATGAAATGAAACGCTTAGGTGTACCCTGCCTGTATCTAGATATCAGTCACCGCTCACCGGCCTTTATCGCTTCACATTTTCCAACTATCCACGAGCGTTGTTTGCAATTCGGCATCGATATAACGAAAGAGCCTATCCCCGTGGTGCCGGCTGCTCACTACACCTGTGGCGGTGTTAATACCGATCTGAACGGACTTACCGATATCGAAAATCTATATGCTATCGGTGAGACTGCACACACCGGGTTACACGGTTCCAACCGTATGGCCAGTAATTCATTATTAGAGTGCCTGGTATTTGCCCAGTCAGCAGCAAAAGACATTTCATCGCGCGCCAGCAAACCCCATCGACATCAAAAAATTTCGGGCTGGGATGAAAGCCGGGTCACCGACTCAGATGAAGAAGTAGTTATCTCGCACAACTGGGATGAATTGCGCCGTTTCATGTGGGACTATGTCGGTATCGTGAGAACCAACAAACGTCTGGAACGTGCCATGCATCGTGTCAGTTTATTGCAACAGGAAATTGCTGAATACTACAGTCACTTCCGTATCAGTAGTGATTTAATCGAGTTACGCAATTTAACCCTGGTGGCAGAATTAATTATCCGTAGCGCGATGTCTCGCAAAGAAAGTCGCGGCCTACATTTTTCACTTGATTACCCGGTAGCAGATGAATCGTCTGTGGCGAAAGACACTGTTTTAATACCACAACACAGACCAGTCACAAAAAAAATCAAAATAATAAAATAGGTAGTTACCTGCTGTAAGTGAGCAGTTGCTGATCACCTATACTTATATCTCAACCTTATATCTCGGTATATTTATGTCACAAGCAAGTTATTTAATTGAACCTGATGATCTTGAATCATTACTCAGCAATGAAAACATCGTCATTGTAGATTTATGCAAAGCCAAACAATACGCACAGGCCCACATCCCCAATGCCCATTTTGTTAATTATACAGACATTGTAAAAATTGATAAGCCGGTGATGGGTTTGTTACCCGACAATGAAAGTTTTTCTGCTTTATTATCCAGTTTGGGAATCTCAAAAAAATCACTCATCGTTGCCTATGATGACGAGGGTGGTGGTTGTGCCGCTCGTTTTGTCTGGACCTTACATGTTTTCGGTCATGAAACAGCCGTAGTGCTTAACGGCGGTCTGCACAGCTGGGCAAACGAAGGCCACCCTCTCAGCAATATCACACCGGTAAAACCTGAACCCAGTGGATATGCGCTGAAAAAAACACATCATCACACAGCAACACGCGCTTTTATCCAGACTCACTTAGATGATGATAACGTGGTTTTTCTCGATGCCCGCTCGTTAGCAGAATATAACGGCGAAAAACTATTTGCCACCAAAGCTGGTCACATCCCTGGGGCAATCCATTATGAGTGGACTGAATCAATGAATCAGGCGAATAATCTTCGCCGTTTACCTGAAGAAGATATTCAACAGCGGCTTGATAGTCTGGGTATTACAAAAGACAAAGAAGTGGTCTGTTACTGTCAGTCACATCACCGTTCTGCTTACTCATGGCTGGTTTTAAAATCTCTAGGTTACCCGAGTGTTTTAGGCTATCCCGGTTCATGGTCTGAATGGGGAAACCATCCTGATACCCCGGTTGAAAGATAGTTGGCAGTGATTTTAAAAATCATCACCCCTTTTAAAATAGTTTTACGCTTTTTAACTGCAAACTGACGACTTCTTTATATCGTAAGTATATTCTCGCGATAGTATCTGAGCTCAGCAATAGAGTCTTTTATATCCTCCATCGCCAGATGACTTGATTCTTTGCTATAAACCATTTTCTTTTCTGGTGCCCAGCGACTGGTCAGCTCTTTTAAGCTACTGACATCAAGATTACGGTAGTGGAAGAAATCTTCTAGTCGTGGCATGTAGCGTGCGAGAAAACGTCTATCCTGACAGATACTGTTACCACACATGGGTGACTTCTTTTCTGGCACATACTGCTTTAAAAATGCCAGCGTCAAATTCTCTGCTGTTTCCTCTGAGATTGCGCTATTGTGCACACGATCAGTCAATCCAGATTTACCGTGTTGATTGGTGCACCACTCATCCATATTATTCATCACATCATCAGGCTGATGCACCACTATAGAAGGTCCCTCATCAAGAACATTCAAATTTTTATCGGTGATAATTGTGGCAATTTCAATAATGACATCTGAATTTGGATCCAGACCAGTCATTTCGAGATCTATCCAGATCAGGTTTTCATCACTTAATTTCGCCATAGTTTAATATTCATCCCAATTTATATAGTAAGTATCTTAATTCAATAGTTTTAACAGTGTTTTTTGCAAAGCCAATCAGTGGTATATTTGCAAAGGACTAGATAATACAAGCAACTGCTGATAACACAAAGAGTTTTTAATGAACGAGTTACATATTTTTACCCTTTTCTTCCTTGCCATGCTGCTGATATCAACCTTGATGCGTTTATATCTTTCGCAGCGTCAGATAAATTATGTCTCACAGCACCGGGCCAAAGTGCCTGACTCATTTGCTGAAAATATTTCTCTGCAAGATCACCAGAAAGCCGCTGATTACACCACTGCAAAAGTAAAATTCGGCCGCTTGCCTCTATTCTATGAAGTGGCTCTTATACTCTTCTGGACGCTTGGCGGTGGCCTGCAATGGCTGGACCAGAATATTCTGGCGTTAGATCTCAACCCCATACTTACCGGCATCAGCGTGATACTGGTTTTCACCTTTATTTCGTCCATGCTCGACTTACCCTTCTCGATCTACAGCACCTTTGTTATCGAAGAAAAGTTTGGTTTCAATCGCACGACGATAAAAACTTTTATTATCGACATGATCAAAGGCAGCCTTTTAGGACTAGCTATCGGCGTACCGCTGTTATATGTCATCTTATGGCTGATGGAGCAGACAGGTGATCAATGGTGGATATACACCTGGCTTGTTATCAGTGGTTTCAGCCTGTTTATGATGTGGGTCTACCCCACCTGGATCGCCCCTATATTCAACAAATTCGAGCCATTGGAAAAAGGTGAGACCCTCAACCGGATAACCAGTTTGCTGGAACGTTGCGGTTTTAACAGTAATGGTATTTTTGTGATCGATGGCTCTAAACGTTCATCACATGGTAATGCTTACTTTTCCGGTTTTGGCCGTAACAAACGCATTGTATTTTTTGACACCCTGCTGAAGATGCTTAGCGACGATGAACTGGAAGCAGTGCTTGCGCACGAGCTGGGACACTTCAAGAAAAAACACATTATCAAAGGCATACTGATCTCTTTTGCAACAACCCTGCTTGGGCTTGCGTTACTCGCCTGGCTGATGAAAGCAGAATGGTTTTATAGCGCTTTAGGTGTCAGTCAGACTTCGACCTATATGGCATTACTTTTATTCACATTGGTATTGCCTGTTTTTACCTTTGTATTCCAGCCCTTATTCAGTATCTTTTCACGTAAAAATGAATTTGAAGCAGATGCGTTTGCTGCTGAACAGACAGACGCTAAATATCTTATCCAGGCACTTGTTGGACTCTATCGCGAAAACGCAAGTACACTGACGCCCGACCCTCTCTATTCTGCTTTTTATGATTCTCACCCGCCGGCACCGGTGAGAATTTCACATCTGAACGCTCACGCATAATTAGCTACATGGATGTAACATAGTAGAACAATTACACGGAATAAAAAATCCGTGAAAAAATATAACCAGGATATAACTATGAAAACACTAACCAAAAAAATATTTAACTTTCTTGTTCTTCTATCAACGATGAGTATTTGCAGCATTAGTTTTGCCAGTGAAGGTGAAATCACAGATCCCATTGCACACGGCGAAGAAGCGCATAAAAACCACTGTTATAAATGCCACACCGATGATATTTATACGCGTGAAAATAGCTTCGTAAAATCGATCGATGCTTTAAGCAAACAGGTAGTGCGCTGCAAAGAAGGTAGCGATATACCCTGGTTCGATGAAGATGCTGACGCTGTTGTGCAATTTCTAAATAAAAAATATTATCGCTTCTGAAGATAAAATTAATGATTGAAGCCTCATCTGAATTAAAGCCACAACAATGCAGCAATCTTGCTGATTCTATCTCTGTACTGAACGACGATGATACCTCAGCTTTATTGCAACAACTGGATCCTCAATGGCAGTTAGACCCGTCACAGAAAACCATCAGTTTTAGTTACACGTTTAAAAACTATTACCAGACAATAGCTTTTGTGAATATCATTGCACAGATAGCACATCAACAAGACCATCACCCTGATCTTCTGGTTAGCTATAACCGTTGTACCGTCACCTATAGCACTCACAGTGTTGGCGGCCTATCAATCAATGATTTCATCTGTGCCGCAAAAATTAATGCCGCACAGAACCTCTAAGTTCTTTTAATATGGCAAAACGCAAATTATCAAAACAACAACAACGTCGCATAGCTTCACAACAGGAAAATAAAATACAGGACGACAAACTACAGCTAGATGAATCCAGCACACAAACTGCTCGAATCATCAGTCATCATGGCCGTCAGTTATATGCCGAAACCGAAAATCTGGAAAAAATAAAATGTAAAATTCGACAGAATTTAGGTGACCTCGCCTGCGGTGATTATGTTTTGTTACAGCAGGCACTCAATGCCACCGGAGAATCACAGAATGTTGTTGTCGCAGTTAAAGAACGAACAAACCTGCTGGTAAAAACCGGTTTTGCAGGCGCCGTAAAACCCGTCGCTGCAAACATTGGACAACTGGTCATAGTCACCTCGCTTAGACCTAAACCAAACCCTTATCTTATCGACAGATATCTAACCTCTGCGGAGAACCTGCCAGCAAAAGCTGTTATCGTCATAAACAAAGTCGATCTACTGGATGATGAGACAAAAAAGATTGCGGAAGACTTAACCAGGTTATATCAAAACATCGGTTATCAGGTAATTTACACCAGCATAAAAAATAACATCGGTATAGATGAGCTATCAGAGGCATTAAGTAATACCACCAGCATACTAGTGGGTCTGTCTGGCGTAGGGAAATCTTCGCTGGTCAAGGCGATCCTGCCAAAAGAAGAAATAAGAATAGGTGCAACATCGGAGTCAACGGGAGAAGGCAAACATACAACAACAGTTTCTGCACTCTATCACCTGAAAGGAAACGGCATTATTATCGATTCACCCGGAGTGCGCGATTTCACACCCATAAACAAAAGCCAGCATGAGATCACCCATGGCTTTGTCGATGTAAGAAAATTCCATGGCGCATGTAAATTTGCCAATTGCAGTCATCTGAATGAACCTGGATGCGCGATGAAGGCAGCCGTTAAAAATGGTGATCTAAATGAACAGCGCTTCAACAATTATCTGCGTTTAGTTGCTGAGTTTAATGAACTGTAGCGTTCGCTTAAATTTTAACGTTTAAATTTAACTCTTAAAGACTGGCTGTTTTGAGTCTAAAGTTTACCGAAATAGGATTATGGTCAGATGACGAAACCGGCCACACTTTATTATTTACTATTTCCAGCTGTCGATAAAAAACGTGATCAATAGCATTACCAAAAACATGTGTCTTATTATTAACCGGATAAGCAATCTTCGATAACGCCAGGCGATTAACCAACTGCTCCACTTCAACCATTCGATCATCGCTCCAGCTGTTGAAATCACCAGCTACAATCATCGGGCCGTCATGATGTTCGATGGCAGCATATAAACTCTCCAGTTGCTGGTGGTAGTTACTTACGCCAAAAGTAAAATTGATGCCATGAATATTGGCAACTAAAAGCTTCTTCTCAGAACCGTTTATCTTGTAGTAACTAACCAATGTTGATTTTGGAATCCGAAGCAACGGTTCCTGATCTTTAAAACCACAACTATAAACAGCGATAGAATTAGCAGCCGTCATCACACCCGCCGCGGTACCATTTAAATGGAACGCAGTGTTCATCACCCAGGTGAAATCATTGGTTTCTAACAGGCCAGTTAACTCTTCATCTAAAGTCGCTTCCTGAATTGTCATTACATCATGACTCTGCGCAAAGGAAGATAAATCCTGCTGCCAGTTTTCACCATTACCCTTGTAGATATTCCAGTTTAAAAAAGAAATCTTTTCAGGATCAAGTCCTCGTGTATATTCTGCAGGAAGATCCATCACCGGTTCCACATCACACGATTGCGTTGTACTGCTCGCAGCTTCTGCATTTGAAACCAGCTGCAATTTGCTGTTGATACTGACGCATGCAGTTAACAAAGGGATTGCAAGCAGTAATGTAAAGTTTCTAACGCTAGTTAACATAGGGTGATCTAAAATAATTGATATTTATTATTGATATTATAGTATGCGGATAATCATACAAAATTCAAGTATCAGACAACAACCTGCCCAATAAGTTTATAGTGATAATATACACGCATATTCAATAACTTACAGCCGGGACACGGTGTTAGCGTGATTTACCTAATTGGCTAACCACACACATAAAACATGATAAGTTAACAATCATTGTGAAAGACAACGACAACAAATCAGGATTTTACTTATTAGGTGATAACACTGATGCATTTGTTGCTCGGTTCGCACTTGCTACTATAGCTAAAAAAACTTTAGACATTCAGTATTACATCATGCATAACGATGCCAGTGGTCAATATCTGGCCTATGCAATCCTGTCCGCCGCCGACCGTGGTGTTCATGTCCGTATACTGGTTGATGACATTAATCTATCTGGTCACGACAGTCGCCTGAAGATGCTTAGCCAGCACGACAACATTGAAATACGAATCTTTAACCCTCTCTCTAATCGTGAATGGTTTAGAAATATTGAGTTGATGATCAACCTCGATCGTGCCGGTCGGCGCATGCATAACAAAGTTTTCATGTGCGATAATTCTGCTGCAATTATCGGCGGCAGAAATATTGGTGATGAGTATTTTGACGCTAGACAGAGTTTAAATTTTGTTGACTTAGACTTATTAACAGTCGGGCCAATCGTTGGCGAGATCACGAATAGTTTTAATGATTACTGGCATAGTGATTGGGCTACACCAATAGAAAAATTAAGCACGTCTCGAGTTGTAAAGAAACACCTCACCACTATTAGAAGAAAGTTAAAAGATAAATGGTTTCTTGCAAAAAACACACAATATTTTCAGTCTCTACGGCAAGCAGACCTAACAGAAAAAATCATCAACAAACAAATCCTTTTTATCTGGGCAAATGCTGAATTGTTTTATGACAGCCCTAACAAAGTTGACAAAAACACAGCAGAAAAAACCACCCATTTCGGCCCGCAGGTAATGCCCTATTTCGAACAAACGAAGGAAGAATTACTCATCGCTTCCCCCTATCTTGTACCGGGAAACACAGGGTTACAGTGGCTGATAAACAAACAAAAAACGGGAATAAAAATAAAGATATTAACCAACTCACTTGCTACCACTGACGTCATCGCTGCGCATGCAGGTTACCGTAAATATCGCAAGAGTATGATTAATGCCAGTATTGGTCTGTTCGAACTGAAACCGAACGCACGGCATCTAGGCTCAAAAACAAGAAACCTGATAAAAGGCTCATCAAATGCCAGCCTGCATGCAAAGTATATGGTTGTTGATCGCCAGTATGTTTTTATCGGATCAGCCAACCTCGATCCACGTTCACGCAATTTGAATACTGAAATTGGTATCATGGTAAACAGTAAAGTGCTCGCTCAACAAACCGTCGAAATATTCGAAAGAACGACATCACTCGAAAACAGTTACCAGGTATCACTTAAACAGAAATCTAAAAATAGAAGCAGCGGTCTTTCAACTGACACGAATCTGTTATGGCTGACCGAGGAAGATGGAAATATCAAACATTACTTTCAAGAACCGAAAGCCAGTTTCATAAAGAAGTTAGGCGTCTTTATTTTAAGTCTACTGCCAATAGAAAGCCTGTTGTAGAGAGATTCATTTTATCGCTAACGCCAAAAGACATCCCATAAAAAAACAAACAGCAATAATATTTTCCCGCTATTACTTTCTTCTGGATTGAAAAAAACTCTGCAATAATGATTTACTTTCTTCAGCTGACACACCCGATACCACATTAAAAACATGATTATGCTGATTAGCTTGCAGTAAATCGAAAGCGCCGCCTAATGCGCCGGTACGCGGCTCTGATGCGGCATAGACCACTTTAGATACGCGCGCATGGATCATCGCACCGACACACATCGAACAGGGTTCTAGCGTGACATACATTATGGTATCGATAAGGCGGTAGTTATTAAGTTTTTTACCGGCGGCGCGCATCGCCATGATCTCAGCATGCGAAGTCGCATCAAAACTGGTTATGGGTTGATTCCAGCCTTCGGCAATCAGCTGATCATCTTTCACAATAACCGCACCGACCGGAACTTCTCCCGCCGCTTCTGCTTTACGCGCAAGCTCTAGTGCTTTCCTCATCCATTTGATATCAGTTTCAGTAGCCATAAAATAAGATGTTTTTTAATTTGAGTGGTGTGATTTTTATTTAGCTACAAGGCATAAATAAAAATATAAACGCAGCGTACAATCGTACGTGAGTATTATATTTTTATTTATAACGCCGTAGATGAAAAAAAAGCGCATCACTCAGGTTAAAAAATTATTCCCACTCGATCGTGGCTGGCGGCTTGCCGGAGATATCGTAGGTAACACGTGATATACCATCAACTTCATTGATGATACGCGTAGAGACATGACCAAGAAAATCATACGGCAGGTGTGCCCAGCGCGCGGTCATGAAATCGATCGTCTCTACTGCACGCAGCGCGACCACATAATCATAACGGCGACCATCACCCATGACACCGACTGACTTCACCGGGATAAATACGGTGAATGCCTGACTGACGGTATCGTATAAATTATTTTTGTATAATTCTTCGATAAAGATATGATCGGCCAGACGCAACAGATCAGCGTACTCTTTTTTGACTTCACCCAATATCCGCACACCTAAACCCGGACCAGGAAATGGATGACGATAAACCATGGCGGATGGCAGACCAAGTTCAACACCGATCTTACGCACTTCATCTTTAAACAGTTCACGCAACGGTTCTACCAGTTTCAATCGCATGCCTTCTGGCAGACCACCGACATTGTGGTGTGACTTGATCAGGTGAGAATTTTTACTGTCTGCCGACTCGATGACATCAGGATATATCGTACCCTGCGCTAACCAGTTGGCATTGGTTAATTTATTTGATTCTTCTTCAAAGATTTCAACAAAGACTCGCCCGATAATTTTTCGTTTTTGTTCCGGGTCATTAACACCGCTTAACTCGGTTAGAAAACGCTCTTCGGCATCGACACGGACAACTTTAACGCCCATGTTTTCCGCAAAGGTAGCCATCACCTGATCACCTTCATGGTGACGCAGCAAACCGTTATCGACAAACACACAGGTTAGCTGGTCACCGATCGCCTGATGCAATAAAGCAGCAACAACAGAGGAATCAACACCACCGGACAGTCCTAGCACAACATCATCACTGCCTACCTGCTGGCGAATGCGCTCGATGTTATCCTGAATAATATTGCCCGCTGTCCAGTCAGCCGCACAGCCGCAGATATCGTGCGCGAAACGTTCGATGATACGTTGACCCTGTTTGGTATGCGTGACTTCAGGATGAAACTGCAGTCCATAAAAATGACGCGACTCATCGGCTATACCAGCTATAGGCGCGTTATCTGAACTTGCGATGCATGAAAAATTTTCTGGCAACTCATCAACTCTATCACCGTGTGACATCCATACGTCGAGCAAACCAAAACCGTCTTCAGTCACTTGATCTTCGATGTCTTTTAGTAAAGCACTGTGATTACGCGCTCGCACCTGGGCAAAACCGTATTCACGATGTGTTGAAGCGCCGACTTTACCGCCCAGCTGAGCTGCCATGGTCTGCATGCCGTAGCAAATACCTAATACTGGAACCCCTGCTTCAAAAACATACTGCGGTGCGACCAGGGTATCGTCTGCAGTAACCGACTCAGGACCACCCGACAGGATAATACCGTTAGGTTTAAACGCTTTTATCTCATCTGCTGTCATCCCGGAATGGTGCACTTCGCTGTAAACACCGGCTTCACGAATACGGCGAGCGATTAACTGGGTATATTGCGAACCAAAATCAATGATTAAAATTCGATCTGAATGGATGTCAGTCATAGTACTGTTTCTGTATATAATTATAAAAAATTTTATCCGCAAATGAACGCAAAAAACGCAAATAAAAACTTTTAAAAGTTTTAAAAATTTGCGTTTTTTGCGTTCATTTGCGGACTAATAAAAGTTTATCTCTTTGAACCGATATTTTAAGAAGACCTATAATTAGGTGCTTCTTTGGTAATAGTCACATCATGGACATGTGATTCAGACATACCGGCTCCGGATATACGGACAAACTCAGGTTTGGTACGCATCTCATCCAGATCTTTGCAACCGACATAACCCATACTCGAGCGCAGTCCACCCATCATCTGATGCACGATTGCACCCATTGGACCTTTATAAGCAACTCGGCCTTCGATACCTTCAGGCACCAGCTTTTCACTGCCTTCAGAAGCATCCTGGAAATAACGATCACTGGAACCCTGCTTCATGGCGCCGATAGAACCCATGCCACGGTACGATTTATAAGAACGGCCCTGATATAAGATCACGTCACCTGGCGCTTCTTCTGTACCGGCCAGCATACCACCAACCATTATGCAGTAACCGCCGGCAACAATGGCTTTAGCCATATCGCCCGAATAACGAATGCCGCCATCGGCGATCAACGGCACACCGGTACCCTCGAGCGCTTTTGCCACATTTGCTACCGCGGTAATCTGCGGTACACCGACACCAGCAACGATACGTGTGGTACAGATAGAACCTGGGCCAATACCCACTTTCACACCATCAGCGCCAGCGGCAACAAGGGCGGTTGCCGCAGCACCGGTAGCAATATTCCCACCGATTACCTGCACATCATAATTTTTCTTCACCCATGACACCCGATCCAGCACTGCCTGTGAATGTCCGTGCGCGGTATCTACGACGATAACATCAACCCCTGCTTTTACCAGCGCATCAACACGCTCTTCCGTACCTGCACCGGTACCAACTGCAGCGCCCACACGTAGACGGCCTTCACTGTCTTTCGCCGCGTTCGGGTAATCGGTCGATTTTTGAATATCTTTTACCGTAATCATGCCGCATAACTGGAAGTTATCGTTCACTACCAACACACGTTCAATACGGTGTTCGTGCAGTAAAGACAGCACTTCTTCCTTAGACGCGCCTTCTTTGACGGTCACCAGTTTATCTTTCGGTGTCATCACATCAGTCACCGGTTTATCCAGTCCCGTTTCGAAGCGAACATCACGACTGGTCACCAGACCTATTAATTCATTATTTTTAACCACGGGCATGCCTGAAATTCTGTATCTTTCACGCAACGCCATAACATCACGAACAGTCATTTCCGGCGTCACCGTCACTGGTTCGGTAATTACACCACTTTCGTATTTCTTTACCGTATTAACTTCTGCCGCCTGCTCAGCAGGCGTCAGGTTTTTATGGATAATACCGAGACCGCCTTCCTGCGCGAGTGCAATAGCAAGACGAGATTCAGTTACCGTGTCCATGGCGGCAGACAGTAAAGGAATATTCAGGGCGATATCGCGAGTGACTTTGGTTTGTAGTGATACATCTTTTGGCATCACCACCGAGTGCGCAGGAACCAATAAAACATCATCAAAGGTTAAGGCTTCTTCGACTATACGCATAACAATTCCCGCTTGGATTTGAAAAGCGGCTCATTATAAGCCCCAGCGGCATTTGTAACAAGATTTCTCTGCTATTTGTCTGTAAAATAATTATACAAAAGTCGTCTTTTGGAGTATAAATGTGACCTCCAATAAAAACTATCACCAGAGAGAGTACATGAAAGCTATAAAATTAGGTCTAATCTCACTTATCATTGCGTTTCTTGGCGCTTGTAGCACCAACTCAACAGAAACTTCTGCCAGTTTCGATGATTCCGTAAAAGATGCAAATGCAACCATAGATCAAGCTAAAGCGGCTGATTACGAATGGCGAGATAGCCGTAAAATACTAAAAAAAGCAACAAAGTTAAATGCTGAAGGTAAAACTGATGAAGCGATGAAACTAGTCGCTAAAGCCAAGCAGCAAGGAACCATCGCTATCGCTCAAGCCAAAGAACAATCTGATGTGGCAGGTCCTAGATTGTAGATTTTCAAAAAATCGAAAGGCCTGTAACCACCCAATTTAAGGTTACAGGCCTTTTTTTATGGTCAGATAAAAACATCATGTC
The DNA here is from genome assembly GCA_913065105.1 of uncultured Gammaproteobacteria bacterium. Lineage (GTDB taxonomy): Bacteria > Pseudomonadota > Gammaproteobacteria > SZUA-229 > SZUA-229. Next base: position 25,995 of record CAJXZZ010000011.1, read on the forward strand.
AGATTCACACAACGATAAAATCTATAGCGTTAGTTCTCTCAATTTATCGGTCGCAAACCTGCTTGAGCAAGAATTCGCCTGGATTTGGGTAGAAGGTGAAATATCAAATCTGGCGAAACCGACATCCGGACATATTTATTTCAGCCTGAAAGATAGCTCCGCACAGGTCAGTTGCGCAATGTTTAAGGGCCGCAACCGCTCAGTTAACTTTCAGCCAGAAAATGGCAACCAGGTAATGGTACGCGCCAAAGTCAGCCTGTATCAACCACGTGGCAATTATCAATTGATCGTTGACCGCATGGAACAAGCCGGTGATGGCGCCTTACGCCAACAGTTTGAAGCATTAAAAATCAAACTTGCCGCGGAAGGACTGTTTGATGAAACAAACAAACAGGCGTTACCCGAGTTACCCGAATGTATCGCTATTATCACATCAAAAACCGGCGCTGCCGTTCATGATGTTTTAAGCGTCATCGAAAGACGATTTCCTTCAATCCCGGTGAAGTTATTCCCGGTACCGGTACAGGGCAGTGATGCTGCACCGGCGATATGCAATGCGATTAAGCTAATCGATGAAAACGTAGCCGACGGCACTTTAAACTGTGATCTCATCTTATTGGTACGAGGCGGCGGCTCACTGGAAGACCTCTGGTCATTCAACGAAGAAACTGTCGCGCGTGCAATATTTGATTGCACCATCCCCATCGTTTGTGGTGTCGGTCATGAAGTCGATGTCACCATCGCAGATTTTGTTGCCGATGTTCGCGCCGCTACCCCCACTGCCGCCGCAGAAACGGTCACACCTGATCAGTCTTCCTGGTTACAGTCATTTGACTGGTACCAACAACGACTACAACAACTGATCAAAAACAAGATTGAGCGCCATCAGGAAAAAGTCCAATGGACGCACCAACGCCTGCAACAACAACATCCTGAAAACCAGATACAGTACTCCAGGCAACGCACCGAGGAACTTAAAAATCGATTAATTCGCTGTGGCCAGTCAATGCTACATTTTCATCAGAGCAAACTGGCGACAAATAAGGCCAAACTCAATGCGCATAATCCGATGTTGCTGATAAAACAAAATCAGCAATCCGCGCAATTTTTAACTTCGAGGCTACAACAGGCGACGTTAAACCTGTTCACACACAAAAAATCAGTGTTAAGTAATGTAGCCCGAACATTAAACGCCATCAGCCCATTGCATACACTGGAACGTGGTTACTCGATAACCTTGAACGACAAAGGTTCTGCCCTGTTATCAGTTGAACAGGTGAAAGCAAACGATACGATTGAGACACGGTTACATAATGGTCGCATTATCAGCCAGGTGAAACGCTGTATTAATGAAGAATAACAACTATTATTTTTGTTAATGAAGCACGTATCAAAGTCCAATAAAATAATATGACTCAAAAAGATGGTTAACCCGCAATAATGGTTTATTCTATGTACTTGCAAATCTCATTTGCAATGCATAACAAAACTATGGTAAAAAGTCGCTCGCTATAAATACGCAGATCAAAAAATTAAAGTAAGTTATTGATTTTTATAGGATCAGCTATCAGCTAACAAGAAATATTTGGAGTTTTCAATGGCAAACACAGCGCCAAACACAAATCACGGTATTAAGCCTTATAAAGAAAAAAAAGGCGAAGAATACATGAGTGAAGGTCAGATCCAACACTTTAAAGATATTCTTGATGCGTGGAAGACAGAATTGATGTCAGAAGTCGACCGCACCGTGGACCACATGAAAGACGAAGCGGCTAATTTTCCAGATCCAGCCGACCGCGCGACTCAGGAAGAAGAATTTAGTCTTGAGCTACGTACCCGTGACCGTGAACGCAAACTGATCAAAAAAATTGACGACACATTGTCACTGATGAGTTCGGGCGAATATGGTTATTGTGAGACCTGTGGCGTCGAAATCGGTTTACGCCGTATGGAAGCACGTCCAACAGCAACACAATGTATCGACTGTAAAAGTCTGGATGAAATCAAAGAGAAACAGACTCGCGGTAAGTAATATTACCGTAGTGTTCGAATCTAAAAGAGCCGGTATTTTTATATCGGCTTTTTTTTAGCCAATAAAAAAGGCTTTATCACCGTGGAGGACGCAGAGTTTTTATAGAAAACAAACACAACTAAATTTTTCTCTGTGTCTCGCAACTGCTCCTCGGTAACTGCTCCTGCGTTACCCTAATACCGTCCATCCATGGACATATGCGTTGCTCTACTTACGGACTCCTGTCCTAATCTGTGGTAAAAATCTGTTAAATGCCCAACAATCAATCACAAAACTATATTGGCCGCTTCGCCCCTTCCCCGACTGGCCCGGTTCATTTCGGCACACTCATTGCTGCCGTCGGTAGTTACCTGCAGGCTAAGAAAAATAACGGTGTCTGGTTGCTACGAATCGAAGATGTTGATATCACACGCAAGATCGAGGGCGCTGACGTTGATATTCTAAACACACTAGAAGCTTTTGGTTTTGAGTGGCAGGGTGACATCGTCTATCAATCAGAGCGCAGCGAATATTACCAGCAGGCGTTGGACCAGCTCATAACCCAGTCACTGGTCTTTCCCTGTATCTGTTCACGCAAACAGTTAGCCGAATCAAACAGTGATGTCTATCCCGGTACCTGCCGTGATCGCAAGCTACCTGAAAAAAACCAGCATGCCCTGCGACTGCAGGCAAAAGACATCAGTATCAAATTTAACGATACTGTAATGGGTGCGCAGTCACAGAATATTAAACAGCAATGCGGTGATTTTATAATCAGACGACGCGATAATTTATTTGCCTATCAACTGGCGGTGGTGGTTGACGATGCCCTACAAAACATCACCGAGATAGTGCGTGGTGCTGACCTGCTCGATTCCACCGCCAGGCAGATTTATTTACAGCAATTGCTTCACTACCCCACACCCGATTATTGTCATCTACCACTGGCGATTGACGCTACCGGCAATAAAATCAGTAAATCAGAGGGTGCTGTAAAGATAGACATCAACAACAAAGAAAAATCACTCATCAGTGCGCTGAACTTTCTTGGCCAGCAAGCACCAGCAGAACTGGTTAAATCTAACATTAATGACATCTGGAAATGGGCGATAGATAACTGGGACATCGGCCAGGTGCCCAAGACAAAGAGCAGTCAAATATGAATCATCGCTGGTTTGTTGCGGCATGTTTTTAGCTGGAATCCAAAACAACAATTTTATATTTACCTGACTTTCTCAAGCTAAAAACCCCCTCAGGTTTAATTAGAAATTAAACCTGACACAGTGTATGCTAATGCAAAATAACAAGTTGAAAAACAGGGGAAAACACCGTGTCTGGTATCGAAATTAATTCTGTCTTAACCGAAACCCGTTTATTTAAACCCAGTGCTGAATTCACTGCAAAAGCACGAATCAAACCCGAAGATTTAGCAGCCTTAAATAAACAGGCTGAAGACGATTACGAAGGCTTCTGGGCAGATCAGGCAAAACAGCACATCGACTGGCATACAGCCTTCACAAAAACACTGGACGACAGTCAGGCACCACATTACAAATGGTTTAGTGATGGCAGCATGAATGTCAGCCACAACTGCATCGATCGCCACCTGGCGACCAAAGCAGATAAAACCGCGATTGTCTTCGAAGGTGAAGCAGGTGACACAAAAAACATCAGTTACCAACAACTGCATGACGATGTCTGCCAGTTCGCCAATGCATTAAAAACCAAAGGCATAAACAAAGGTGACCGCGTCGTCATCTACATGCCGATGGTTCCAGAAGCCGTGGTCGCTATGCAGGCATGTGCGCGCATAGGCGCAATCCATTCTGTCGTGTTCGGCGGTTTTTCAGCAGAATCCTTACGCGACCGTATCGAAGACGCACAGGCCGTCATGCTGATCACTGCCGATGGCGGTACCCGTGGCGGTAAAACGGTCGAACTGAAAGAAGCGGCAGACAAAGCCTTAAGCAATGGCTGCAGCAGCATTAACAATGTCATCGTTTTAAAACGCAGCGGGCATGCTATCGCGATGCAGGAAGGCCGCGACACATGGTGGTCCGACGCGGTTGCCGGCATGGACAAAACCTGTGAACCTGAATGGGTCAACGCTGCCGACCCTTTATTTTTGCTCTATACCTCTGGCTCGACCGGCAAACCAAAAGGCATCCAACACTCCAGCGCAGGTTATCTGCTCAATGCGATTACCACTAACCTGTGGGTGTTCGATCTACAGGACAACGACGTTTTCTGGTGCACCGCAGATGTCGGCTGGATTACCGGCCACACCTATGTAGCCTACGGTCCACTGGCCGTTGGCGCGACTATCGTCATGTTCGAAGGCGCTCCCGTCATACCCGATGCCGGTCGCTTCTGGAAAATGTGCGAACAGCATAAAGTGACCATTTTCTATACTGCACCTACTGCGATACGTGCGTTGATGCGATTTGGCGACGAATTCCCCAACCGTTATGATCTATCTTCACTGCGCCTGCTCGGCACCGTGGGCGAACCGATCAACCCCGAAGCATGGATGTGGTATCACACCGTCATCGGTAAAGAACGCTGCCCGATCGTTGATACCTGGTGGCAGACCGAAACCGGCGCCAATGTACTAACGCCTATCCCCGGTGTGACCGCAACAAAACCAGGCTCCTGCACACTGCCACTGCCCGGTATGGATGTCGATGTGGTCAATGAAGAAGGCGAATCCATCACCGAGGCGAACAAAGGCGGTTATCTGGTCATCAAAAAACCATGGCCATCGATGTTAAGTACTATCTGGGGAGATGATCAGCGATACATCGATACTTACTTCCCGAAATTTGGCGGCAAGTATTATCTTGCCGGTGACAGTGCGCGTCGTGACGAAGACGGTTACTTCTGGATCATGGGACGCATCGATGATGTATTAAATGTCTCCGGTCATCGTCTTGGTACCATGGAAGTAGAGTCCGCACTGGTGGCTCACGAGGCGGTGGTAGAAGCGGCAGTTGTCGGTCGCCCACATGAGATCAAAGGTGAAGCCATCGTAGCTTTTGTTATCTGTCAAAATGAACGCCCGGTGGGCGAAGCAGCCGAAAAGATGGTGACCGAGTTACGTAACTGGGTCGGTGAACAGATCGGTGCCATCGCCAAACCCGATGAAATACGTTTCGCAGACGGCTTACCTAAAACACGTTCAGGAAAAATCATGCGACGTTTATTAAGAACCATTGCCGCCGGTGAAGAAATTACTTCCGATATATCTACCCTGGAAAATGAAGCCGTGGTTGCACAATTACAGGGTGAAGCATAATACTGTAATTATATTGTTATGATCTGTTTTAGGAGATTTTCTGATGAATAGCTGTTGCACACAAAAAGAAACAGCAGGACACTACCCGAAGTCACATTGCTGCCCTGCCAACGGAAAAGCCTATGCAAGCGTTAAACGTAAAACACTATTACATCACATAACACAGCCATGGCTTAAGCCAGTAACTGAACAGGGTTATTACTTCTGCACCGACTCTGATTGCGACGTGGTTTATTTTGGACAGGATAATTCGATTATTCATAGAGACGAAGTAAGAACGAATGTCGGACAAAAATCAGATGATAAAAACGCAGCTATCTGTTATTGCTTTGGCGTAACAAAAGATCAAACACGTTTAGATGACAGCATTAAAAATTTTATTACTCAACAGACAAAAGAATCACTTTGCTCATGTGAAACGAGCAATCCTTCAGGTCGATGCTGTTTAAAAGATTTTCCAAAATCATAAAAAATACAATGATTGAAAAAATTCTGCAATATATTGGGTTCGAACGCTATCGTGTTGGTCATACCGAAAAAATTGCTTCTGCCCTCGGTGCCTTCTTAGGCATATTAGTGGTATTTTATTCGAGCACCTATTTTTTACCCGACGCTTCATCATATCTGATCGTTGCCTCAATGGGCGCATCTGCCGTACTGCTATTTGCTGTACCGCACGGCCCGCTCTCACAACCCTGGCCACTGATTGGCGGCCACCTTATATCTGCTGTCATCGGCGTTACCTGCGCGAAATTCATCCCTGATATATTTATTGCCGCACCACTTGCCGTAGGACTAGCTGTTGGTGCAATGTATTATTTTCATTGTATACATCCTCCGGGCGGTGCAACGGCTTTGTCTGCGGTAGTAGGTGGCAATGCGGTGCATGATCTGGGTTATCAATTTATAGTAAGCCCTGTTCTTATAAATGTTATCGCAATACTCAGTGTTGCTATATGCTTTAATTTCTTCTTTAAATGGCGACGCTACCCTGTATACCTTGCACAAAAACAGGCCGCTGCGAATAAAACAAAATCTGACAACACCTATGGCACTATAACGCATGAAGACTTTGTTTACGCGCTGAGTGAATTCGAATCCTTTATCGATATTTCAGAAAATGATCTGCTGAAAATATATGATTTGGTTACGCACCGTCATCACAGCGCGAACATTCAATACCAGAACTTACAACACGGCCATTATTACAGTAATGGTGAACACGATAAGCTCTGGTCTATTCGCCAGATCGTAGATTGGTCCGACGCTAATGAAGCTGGTGAAGAAAAACTCATCTACAAAATTATCGTAGGCGAAAACAGACGCGATTCAGGCGTAATGACTAAAAACGAATTTTCCAGATGGGTTAAATATGAAGTTGTTCGTGATGATGAAAACTGGCGCCGTCTCGATGACTCAGCAGAAAGTTAGACTTACAACAGCTGTAAATGAAACTACAGATAAAGATCATTCCCTCTTCATCTAAAGACTGTATCGCAGGCTGGTTAGACGACACTCTCAAGGTAAAAGTTAGAGCCCCGCCAGACAAAGGTAAAGCCAATAAAGCCGTCATAAAAGTCCTGGAAAAAAATCTTGATCTAGCGAAAGGATCAATTAGTATCAGCAGTGGGACAACCTCGAGTAGAAAAGTTATTGAGATAGTTTGCGAAGACGATAATATTATTCAACAAAAGTTAGCGGCAATATTAAAGAATTAACAAGACGCCATTAGAAGTTAACATTGCCTTTAGTTATTTTCGGCAGTACAATAATTTTTATTGCCGGTGAAATTATGTCAGCCATGCTCTTCGATCTCGATGGTGTTTTATATGAAGGCGACAGATCAATTAATGGTGCTGCTAACACTGTGAAATGGTTTGATCAAAACAACATCCCTCACCTTTTTCTGACCAACACCACTTCCATATCACGTAGTGAACTTGTTACAAAACTTGCCGGCTTCGGCATTAAGTCAAACAAAGAAAATTTTCTTACGCCACCCGTTGCCGCCAGACAATGGTTACAAAATAACAAGGTAAACCGCATTGCACTGTTTGTTCCTGAGACAACCAAAGAGGAATTTTCAGATTTTAATCTGATAACAGACGAGCATGAAAAAGTTGATGCCGTTGTTATCGGCGACCTGGCTGAACAGTGGACGTTTGAAACCATGAACCGGATCTTTCGAATTTTAATCAATAACCCGAAAGCAAAACTGATCGCTTTAGGTATGACACGTTACTGGCGAACCGCTAATGGTTTACAACTGGATGTTGGGCCGATGATTAAAGCATTTGAATACGCAACAGGTACCACCGCTGTCGTTACCGGGAAACCGGCGATAGAATTTTTTCAGGCCGCGGTCAGTTTGCTGGGAGAGAAAGATAATAGCGTTATGATTGGCGATGACATACGTGGCGACATTCAGGCCTCACAAAAGGCTGGTTTAAAAGCCATACAGGTTCGTACCGGAAAATTTACTGCAGCTGATCTTGAGTCAGGTATTAAACCGGATGTTATTCTTGATTCAGTAGCGCAACTACCTGAGTGGTGGCAAACGAATATGTGACTTTAGAAGTCACGCTGTTGGTTGGCTACGAAACGCAATAGTTAAATATATACCCCCCTTTGATTCAAATGATTCTTTACAACTATGTTATTCAAGCGATTCAAGTAACTGAAGAATTTCACCACGAATACTGCTTATTTCAGCCATAATCAAATCCAAAATATGACTCAACATTCCCACGCGCGAGCGTGGGAATGAGAAATTCTTTATTAAAGCCACTCCTTACGTATTCGATCACGATTCAAACGAAACCATTGCAGTGCGATGATAGGTGCGGCGGAATCAATTCTGCCGCTGTCCAGCCAGTCGAAGGCCTGTTCACTGCTGATGACATGCACTTTAATATCCTCGCCCTCTTCATCGAGACCGTGTATTCCGTTTATATGAGAACTATCAGTGCGTCCAAGAAAAATCTGTATCTGTTCATCTGAACCGCCCGGGCTGGAATAGTAGTGATACATTTCTACCAGATCGCTTACTTCACACCCCGCCTCTTCATGGGCTTCTCTGTGCACCACTTCTTCGGCCGATTCGCCTGTCTCCTGGTATCCAGCGATTATCTCGATTAACCACGGACCGCTTTTATCTTCACCGGCACCGATTCTAAATTGTTCGACGAGTACCACTTCATCTCGCACCGGGTCGTAGGGAAGCACGGCGACTGCCTGCCCTCTATCCAACAGTTCACGAGTAAGAACCGGACTCTGTCCACTGGAAAATAATTCGTGCTGCAACTCAATTTTACTTAGTTTAAAAAAGCCCTGATAGATTATTTTTTTCTTGATGACTGACCATTTCATAGCGACAATCATCTTGCACAATATTTGTATAATTCTCAAACATTAAGTTATATACAACAGCCTATAACGCGAATTAAAAAGGCATCGAATACTAATCTTGCACGCTACGCAGCGGTAAGCGCTAATAATCAGTGCAAGATAAAAGCCAGGCATTGTGACTAATATGAAATATATATCGTTTCTTCATTTCAGAAATGTAGTAGTTAATCGTTTAATTAAACGGGATGTTCGCCCTGGAAGGGAACAAAAGCGACACCAAGAATATCCCTGATACTAAGTTCACCATCTTCGTCTTTTTCAACCAGTGTCAGTTCCTGAGACAGATACTGTTGACCTACAGGAATCACCATACGGCCACCGGGTTTGAGCTGCTCGATCAGCGCCTCAGGTATATGTGTCGCGGCAGCGGTGACAATGATACCGTCGAAGGGGGCATGCTCTGGCCAGCCATCATAACCATTACCAGCCTTACACTCGATGTTGTCATAACCAAGTTTTTCGAAACGTGTTTTCGCCATGTCAGCAAGCGCAGGAACATATTCGATGGTATAAACCTGTTTGCACAATTGTGAAAGGATAGCGGCCTGATAACCTGAACCGGTACCGATTTCCAATACGGTATCGTCTTTTTCAAGCTCAAGCAGGTCTGTCATTAGCGCAACGATATAGGGTTGTGAAATTGTCTGGCCATGACCGATAGGCAATGGCCCATTATAAAATGCACTATCAAGATAAGTCTTTGGTACGAACTTATCGCGTGGTATTGCTAATAAGGCGGCCTTCACTTTTGGGTCAAGTCTATCCTTGCCGGTCATCCTGCGTGTGTAGTTGTATTCACTTTCGATCTCATCGAGCAGGTGCTGTATTTTTTTCTTCATGATCTGTCACCCCACTCAGTAAACCAGCAATGTTCCGCTGACGAGCGCCTGCCTGATCTGATCCATACGCTCCAGCTTATCGTTGACGATGTCATCAACTGATTTTCGAATAGTTTCTATGTTGCCTCCATCCGGCAACGACACACGGATATCGACGATCATAGGTTGTTTGATGGGCGAGCCAATGCGACTGACAAGGTAACAATAAGCTTCGGTAACCTCATCCAGTTTCTGTACCAGAGCGAAAGCGATTTGTTGCGCCACAATGTTGTAGAGCTTGCCAACATGGGTTACCGGATTTTTACCGGCGGCGGCTTCCATGTTCATTGGTCGGTACGGGGTTATCAGGCCATTCACCCGATTGCCGCGTCCAACTTCACCATCATCGCCAGATTCAGCCGAGGTGCCTGTCACTGTCATAAACAGACTGTTTGTATCTACATCATCTGCTGCATTGACGGTTACCTTTACATTTCTGTTTGTTAGTGTTTTTGCGGTCTGCTCTACCAGTCTGGCAAGCTGCAATTTTTTTTGTACATAGTCATCGACATCGGTGATATAGCGGTCGATAAACGCGCAGGAAACGGTAAGTTCGATGTCTTCGTCGCTTCGTATCGCCATAACTTTTATATCTTCTCCGGTTTCCGGATATGCGACTTTTGTCTCAACGGAGTTCAGGGTTTGTTCAACCTGTAATACGATGCGCTCCATTTCGCTGAGGGGGGCATAACCAACACCGCAGGATGTATCGTTGGCCAGCGCGATGCCGGTTGCTTCCTGACGCAGATACAGTTCGACCAGGTCGGCCGAGCCGGGGCGAATCAGGCTGTGTAGTTTGACGTGGTGTTCAGGATCAAGCTCATGAAAGTTTGCTTTCAACCAGCGAGTGCAACTTTGTTCAACCAGATCGTCGATGGGAACACTGATACCTTTATATTCACTGGTTGCACGCCCCGCGAGAAATATTTCCATTGGCAAGATGATTTCCCCACCGCCAAATTTCGCTTGTGAGCTACCTCCCCAGAGCAAGGCTTTGTCCACATTGTGATGCAGCACGAGACCAAAGTTATCCAGATAGAACTGGCATAAGGTACGGCTAAGTTCTTCAGCCAGTGCATCGCAGATCGTATCCGGATGACCGATGCCTTTGCGTTCAACAATTTCAACTGGCTGACTGTAATACGGTGTTTGGCAAAGTGAGAGGTGTGAATGGGTAACCATTATCAGTATTGTCCCTTCATATAATGCTTAATACGTATCGAAGCGAATAACTCGCAAAATCGCAGTACCTGGCATTACCAAATGCAAGGTACTGCAAAGTCCTTATTTAATCTCAATCTGTCTGCGATGAGATTTCTCCATTTTTGGAATAGTGAGCTTTAAAACACCATTTTTGAAAGAAGTTTTAACATTTTCCTCATCAACATCAGCAGGTAAAAGAACCGAACGATAAATTTCGCTCTTACTGATTTCCTGTTTCAGATAATCACCCTTTTCCTGTTTCTCTTCATGACAGGTCTTTGCTTTAATTACAAGTTGATTGTTTGTTATCGATACTTCGAGATCTTTTTTATCGATGCCTGGTAATTCAGCTTTGACTAAAATTTCTTTATCTCTGTCGATAACATCCATCTTGGGCATATCGCTAAAAGAAGCGCGTGAAAAAAGATCAGGTATCTTGTCTCCATCAAATGAGTTATGCCAGAAGCGTTGGAACATGCTCTCAACTTTATTTTCGAACTCCCTAAAAGAAGACAAATAATCATGCTGCTCGTTGGTTGTAGTTTTAGAAATATCTTTTGTTTTCATTTTAAATCCCCCCAGGTCATTACATCAACTTACTACATATACCATGCGTTCCTGGAGAGTATATTGACCCTGATCAAGTCTTCTGTATCAGTTGAAAAATCCTTATGCGACAATTCTTATATAACCACTTTGTTAAATTGGCCATAATTTAATTCCGCACCCTCTTTTTCTCAAATGTTGCAACAGTAGAGAGCCGACCGATCTCTCTCATCTTGTTATTCATATTTCACACCCAGGACCTTATGACTTTCTGTAAGGATGTAATCCAGAAATGTTCGGGCGACCAGAGAGAGTTTTCGGCCTTTTAAATGTACCGCGTACCACCGTCGTTTCAGAGGAAAACCTTCCACATCGAGTACCGTCAATTTGTTTACATCCCGTTCTAACTGCACACTGTGCAATGATAGAACAGCTATTCCCAAACCCGCCATTACAGCCTGCTTAAGCGCTTCACTACTGCCCAGCTCCATATAAGGCTCAATTTTAACGCCATGCTCTTTCATTAACTGATCGAACACATACCTTGTTCCGGAACCAGATTCGCGAATTAAAAATCGTTGTTTGGCCAATTCCTCTATGGTGATATTTTTTTTATTCGCCAATGGGTGATCAGCAGGGGCAACGATACCTAGAATATTGTTGAGAAAAGGATATGCTTCAAGATTTTCATCATCGGGTATCTGTCCCATGATGACAAAATCATCCTCATTATTCATTAATCGTTCAATGACACGTGCACGGTTGGTAAACTTTAATTTTGGCTCTACGTCGGGGTACTGTTGTAAAAATGCACCTAATAAATTGGGTAAAAAATATTTTGCGGTGGTGACCACGGACATCTGCAGGGCACCTTTTACCGTGCCTTTTAGTTCTTCTATTGAATTTTTTAAAGTATCGACTCTATTTAGAATATCAAGACTGGCTTCATACATCGTTTTTCCAGCGGCTGTTGGGAAGGTTTTTTTACCAATCTGCTCAAAAAGAGGTAACCCCACCTGTTCCTCCAGACGCTTAATCTGAATAGAAACAGCAGGTTGCGTTATAAATAGCTCTTCAGCAGCTCGCGTATAACCGCCCAGTCGAGAGACAGATTCAAAGATTCTTAATTGCTGTAATGTTAGATGCATAACCAGACCCATAAACAAATGTATATGTAATTTATAACAAAAAGTAATTTTTATAAATAGTAAATCGGCGTTATATTTCATTCCATCCTAATTGGTGGCGTCAGAAGACTGTCGTGCTTAGGACTAAATATTTAACTTTGAAAATGCAACTAGAAGATTATTTTTAAAGTTTATCGATAAGTAACGTATGAGGAATACAACATGGCAAAGACCTATAGCGCGGGCGTAAAAGAATACCGCGAAACGTACTGGACACCAGATTACACTGTTAAAGATACAGATCTTCTGGCTTGTTTCAAAATTACACCACAAGACGGTGTACCTCGCGAAGAAGTTGCTGCTGCGGTAGCAGCTGAATCTTCAACGGGTACCTGGACTACAGTTTGGACTGACCTTTTAACTGACCTTGATTACTACAAGGGCCGTTGTTACGCAATTGAAGACGTTCCAGGTGATGATACTTGTTTCTACGCATTTGTTGCTTACCCTATCGATCTATTCGAAGAAGGTTCTGTTGTAAACGTACTGACTTCTTTAGTTGGTAACGTATTCGGCTTTAAAGCACTACGTGCACTTCGTTTAGAAGATATCCGTTTCCCAATTGCTTATGTAATGACTTGTAATGGACCACCACAAGGTATCCAGGTTGAACGTGACATTCTAAACAAATACGGTCGTCCTCTACTAGGTTGTACTATTAAACCTAAACTGGGTCTTTCTGCTAAAAACTACGGTCGTGCCTGTTACGAAGGTTTACGCGGCGGTCTGGATTTCACTAAAGATGACGAAAACGTAAACTCACAGCCATTCATGCGCTGGCGTCACCGTTTCGACTTCGTTATGGAAGCTATCCATAAAGCTGAAGCTGAAACAGGTGAGCGTAAAGGTCATTACTTAAACGTAACTGCTCCTACTGCTGACGAAATGATGCGTCGTGCTGAGTACGCTAAAGAAATTGGCGCACCTATCATCATGCATGACTACTTAACGGGTGGTCTTTCTGCTAACACTCAGTTGGCTCAATGGTGTCAGAACAACGGTATGCTGTTACACATTCATCGTGCTATGCATGCTGTACTTGACCGCAACCCGCACCACGGTATTCATTTCCGCGTACTTACTAAAGTTCTTCGTCTGTCAGGTGGTGATCACCTTCACTCAGGTACAGTTGTTGGTAAATTGGAAGGCGATCGTGACGCAACGTTGGGTTGGATCGACATCATGCGTGATTCATACATCAAAGAAGATCGTTCACGCGGTATCTTCTTCGACCAGGACTGGGGCGCAATGCCAGGTGTTATCCCTGTCGCGTCTGGTGGTATCCACGTATGGCACATGCCTGCGCTGGTTAGCATCTTCGGCGATGATTCTTGTCTGCAGTTCGGTGGTGGTACATTAGGTCACCCCTGGGGTAACGCTGCAGGCGCGGCTGCTAACCGTGTTGCGGTTGAAGCTTGTGTTGAAGCACGTAACTCTGGTGTTGAGCTTGAGAAAGAAGGTAAGGACATTCTTACTAAAGCGGCTGCTCATAGCCCAGAACTTAAGATTGCTATGGAAACCTGGAAAGAGATCAAATTTGAATTTGATACGGTTGACAAGATTGACGTAGCCCACAAATAAAAGCGTCATCTAGCGCGTTCTGGCGGCGTTGCTGAAAAGGATTATGTATTAATAATACACTCACCTTTTCGCGCCTTGCCAGATCGCACTACCTAACACTTTTACACATACAATTAAAATTTGGAGTAAATCACATGAGTGATGTACAAGATTACAATTCAAGCTTAAGCGATGCTGCTGCAAGCCGTAAATATGAAACTTTTTCTTACCTGCCTGCTTTGAGTGTTGAGTCAACTCGCGCTCAGATTCAATATATCGTTGATAAAGGCTGGAATCCAGGTATCGAACACACAGAACCAGAAAATGCGGTTAGCAATTACTGGTACATGTGGAAACTACCTTTGTTTGGTGAAACCGATGTTGATGTCATTCTGGCTGAACTTGAAAACTGCCATAAAGCGCATCCAAATAACCATGTACGTCTGTTAGGTTTTGATAACTTTAAGCAGTCTGCTGGTACAGCATTGGTTGTTTTCCGTGGCGTTTCTGTTTAAGAACGACAAGGTTTATACCCTATAGCTGGATAAAAAGCCTCTGCCGGAGACATATCTGTCAGAGGCTTTTTTGCCTATAATGCACGACAACATTCACTAGTCAGAGAGTTTTATATGGCACGTCCAGATAAGTACGTTGGAGTTCAAAACGAAGTTAATGGCGGCATGACCACGATTGGGAAAATCATTCGTGATGCCTGGGTCTTTGGCTTAATTGAAGAAAACGAAACTTGTGAAGGTTGGAATTTTGCGGGTGTTGATGCCTTATTGGATAAGGTTAATAAAGAATGGGATAAATATGGTTGTCAGGTGAGTAGCTTACCAGCAGAGCTATTTGAAAAGCACCAAAGAATTCATGGCAAGGCAATGGAAGATGCTCGCGCAAGTGGATGGTGTGGAGAAGTAGAAACTGAGGACGAGAAATAATACGTCGCAGTAATAATTTTTATTTTTGTAGCCTGTTGTTAGCGTTAATGGCGAATATGCTGCAAGAACAATTTAAACATAGATCAAACGAAGAAGAGAGAGTGACCATGTCTGTTACTGAAAACGTTGTAGATGCCGAGCAATATCTAATCAAAGATGAACCTTACTATGAACCAGTGGGTAAAGAGCTAGCGTTATACGAATCTGCTTATGACGTTCGTATGCCGATGATGATCAAGGGACCTACCGGTTGCGGAAAGTCACGTTTTGTTGAACACATGGCCTGGAAACTTGGCAAACCATTGATTACGGTTGCCTGTAATGAAGATATGACCGCATCTGATCTGGTAGGCCGTTTTCTGTTAGATAAGGATGGCACCAAATGGCAGGATGGTCCTTTGACCACCGCAGCTCGTATGGGTGCTATCTGTTACCTCGACGAGATAGTTGAAGCACGACAGGACACCACTGTTGTTATTCACCCGCTAACCGATCATCGTCGCAGCCTGCCGTTAGATAAAAAGGGTGAGTTAATACAGGCGCACCCTGATTTTCAGTTAGTCATCTCTTATAACCCTGGTTATCAGAGTTTGATGAAAGACTTAAAACAATCGACCAAACAACGTTTCGGTGCGATGGACTTTGATTATCCAGAAGAAAAAATTGAAATTAATATCGTTGCCAAAGAATCTGGAGTCGATCCAGTAATCGCTGAAAAACTAGTGCATATCGCACATCGTGCTCGCAACCTGAAAGGCCATGGTTTAGATGAAGGTATTTCTACACGTCTGCTGGTCTATGCCGGCCAGCTTATCGCTAAAGGTGTACCGCCACTAGATGCCTGCAGCATGACAATGGTGACACCATTAACTGATGACCCCGACATGCGCGATACACTTAACGCTGCGGTAGAAACATTTTTTGGCTAAAACAAGTTCGACACAAGTGTTGTTCTGATAACGATAGAAATTTATTATGTCGATGAAGCTCGAAGATTACGAAGATTTACTTGCAGATGTAGCGCCTGAGATTCGTGATGTGCTTGAAAGTACATTTCAAGAAGCATCACGCGTGATGTCTCCTACGGGTTTGCAAACGTATATGGATGGCGCAAAAACTTTGTGTAATCTTGGACGAGGCTCGGGTGTTGTTATCTCTTATCTACAGGAAATGCCATTAGTCGCAAAGGAATGTGGTGAAGATGTGGTCGGCGATTGCTTAACAGCGGCGATGAAACTTTCTTCAATGACTTCTGCTGAAGTGGTCACTCTGTTATTTAGCAGTATGCCAACAGCAGCACGTAACCTGGGTGATGCCGAACTCTTCCGTGGATATCTGACGCTCATTCATCAGCTTGCATCAACCGCTTCGCGCGGTGTGCGCCCGATGCTTAATCATATCGATGAATTATTATCTAAACTAACACTCAGTGGTTTACGCCGTTGGGCTCAATTTGGTTCTCAGGCTTATCGTCGAGATTTTAATAATCTAACGGCTTACTTTAATCTTGAGTCCGCTGACAGTCGCGCGGTATTACAAAAAGAACGCCGTGGTATCCTGTTCATAAAAACCCAGCGAAAATTAAATTTTTATCTGCGTGCCTTATGGGGGCGAGATTTTTTCTTGCGCCCGACCGGTGCCGACTTCGCTGATTTTCGTCCCTTTATCGAACATCGTATATTGCATCTGCCTGATGCACTTGATGATTGTGGTGACATCCCGGGGCTAGAGCTTTATCGTGCAACGGCTGCACACATGGCTTCACACATGATGTACTCGACTGCGCCAATTTCTGCTGAGGGGCTTAGCCCGGCACAGATGTTTTTTATCGGGCTGGTGGAAGATGCGCGTATCGAGTATAAAGCCATCAATGAATTTCCTGGTCTAAAGAAACTCTGGCGTTCACTGATGGATGTACCCCGTGAAGATAAGGGGGAAGAAAAAGCTGAACATCCAACCATGCCCTTGCTAGAAAAATTTTCTATCATGCTACTGGATTCGACAGTGAACTCGGACGACAAAGAGCTGAATGCACTCGCGAAAAAGTTTCATGATGGCATCTTCGATAATCAGGATAACAACAATTTCTGCTGGCATCTTGGTCTCGATGTTTTTAATTTATTCTCATCGCGTAAAGAAGTACCTAGCCTGCGTATCCTCGAACGCATCGATATCCCTTACCGTGACGACAATCGTTATGTCTGGGAGTTTGAAGAATTTAGCTGGGAAGTCGAGTATGAATATATGCCCGCTAGTCAGCGCCAGGTAAGGCGTGAGGTTAGCGTTATCGAAATGGCCAATGAAGTCGATTGTGAATTAGCCGGTGATGACGCACAGGAAATCTGGACCTGTTCAACCAATATGCGTCCTTATGAGGATGACCTGACTGATGAACAGGTTAGCTTCAATGATATGTGGGGCAAAGAACCGGTTTCCGACCCCTACCATTACCAGGAATGGGATTATCAGATACAGCTGCACCGTCCTGACTGGGTATCTGTTTATGAACGTCGTCAACCGCGTGGTTTTGTCGAAGATATTCAGGCGATCATCGATGAATACAGACCAGTGGCGCATCGTATAAGACAGATCATCGATCTATTAACGCCGGAAGGCGTGCAACGTGTGCGTAATATGGAAGATGGTGACGAAGTCGATATCAATGCCGCTATCGATGCCATGATTGCGATTCGCATGGGTGAGCAGCCTAACACCCGCATCACCATGCGCAACGTATTAAAGACTAGAGACCTGTCAGTCGTACTGTTACTGGACCTGTCCGAATCGACTAATGAACCGATGAATGGTTCAGAAAAAACCGTATTACAACTGACGCGTGAAGCTGCCACTCTGGTTGCTACTGCAATCGAAGGTATTGGTGATCCTTTTGCTATTCATGGCTTTGCCTCCGACGGGCGTCATGATGTGCAATATTATCGTTTTAAAGATTTTAGTCAGCACTTCGATGATGAGGCAAAATCTCGGCTTGCAGGCATGAAAGGCGGACTATCAACGCGTATGGGTGGTGCGTTACGTCATGCGGGTCAGCACCTGTTAAAGCAGCAGGAAAAACGCAAGTTAGTATTATTAGTCACTGACGGTGAACCTGCCGACATCGATGAACGTGACCCACAGCATCTGCGCCACGATACTAAAAAAGCCGTGGAAGAACTCTATAGTACAGGCGTACTTACGTATTGTTTAACGTTAGACCCCAATGCCGATGATTATGTGAAACGAATCTTTGGCGCTAATAACTACACGATTATTGACCATGTCGATAAGTTACCAGAGCAGTTGCCCACTTTGTTTGCGAGCCTGACGGCATAATGCGCCAGATATTAGGAGTAACCCATGCCTTTGGTTAATATGCGCGACATGCTGTATCACGCCTACGACAATAATTATGCGGTAGGTGCTTTTGATCTAGTCAGCCTGGACTTTTTAGAAGCCGTTATCGACGCTGCAGAAAGCTGTCGCTCTGCCGTTATCCTAAGTATTGCAGAGCCTCATTTTGCCTATTACGATTTTGAGCTTTTTCTGCCCGCCGTCGAAGCCGCAGCAAAACGCGCCTCTGTTCCTGTCGCCATTCAACTGGATCATGGCAGCAGCTTTGAGTCAGCGGTAAAAGCGATTAACCTGGGATGCAATGGTGTCATGCTCGACGTATCAGACCAGAGCTTTTCTGACAACATAGATCAAACCCGGGCGGTTGCCGAGATGGCACATCAATGTGGTGTTTCGGTGGTGGGCGAACTCGGTTATGTTGCGGGCAAAGAAGGTGAAGGTGCTGAGCAACACCCAGGAGAAACTACTTTCACCCTTCCCTCTGAAGCTAAAGCCTATGTAGAAAGGACCGGTGTTGACTTCCTGGCGGTGTCTATCGGCACGGTACAGGGTCGAATGAACGGTCGCGCAAAACTTGATTACGTACGTCTCAAGCAACTCAATCAGGCGGTCAATATTCCATTGGTTATTCATGGTGGCAGCGGTCTGAATGAAGATCAGTTTCATAAATTGACATCCAATGGCGTTGCCAAGATTGATTATTACACAGCACTTTCAGATGTCGCAGCAAAAGCGATGCGAAAACGCAGTAAGGAAAACCCTAACGGCAGTTTTACCGACCTTAAAAAAGATGTAAAAGAAGCCATCGGTTTAGAAGTTCAACGCTGTCTTCGTCAGTGGGGTAGTGCCGGACGCGCAGCGGAAGTACTTGAACGATGCGAACCCTGGCTATCCGTTGAACATCTTATTGTTCATAATGTAAGTGCGCAGCCTGGCCAGTCAGTCGACAGTCTAATGTCTGAAGGCAAACGAATACTTTCCCAGATACCGGGTGTGCGAGAAGTATTTACTGGTGAGGCGATGAAAGAAAATAGTAAATATAGTTTCTGCTGGTCAGTACGGTTTACACATAAAGCTGCGCTTGATAGCTTTCGAGAACATCAGGGTTTTGATGCTTTTTTAAAGAAACAGTTTAACTCTAACGTCAGCGACCTGGTCTGTATCGATTATCAGGAAAAAACATAGTTCAGTCACTTTCAGATTCAGGCCTCAACGGCAGGATACTGACTTTACAGTCTGTGTTCAATGAATCACGATGACGCTGATCGATCAGTAGCATCGACTGATAGAATTCACTACTCAGTCTATTTTGAATTTCAGACATATCCTCACCGTAAAAGATAACCCGGCAATCCATATTCTGCGTTAAACCCTCACGTTGATTAGCATTTATTAACGGATGCCAGGAAACCCTGATCAGTCGACCGCCTTCATCACCGCGAGTCGCATAAGCCAGACTATCGACAAACCAGAAGGCATTTTTTTCTATTATTGCAAGATATTGCAAAGAACGTATCGGAATAAACAGATGGCTCGACTGGCTTCGATTAAGCAGAACATGCGCTAGATTATAGGTTTGCGACAATAACCGAGTTGTCTGGCAAAAAAACTCATCAGGTGTAAAAAATGATTGCGTATCATGAGTTGTCATACCATAAATTGTAGCATTCACCCGTGATCAAGGCACGCTACTATCAAAAGACACATTACTCACTGAATAAAAGAGTACTCGCTTTTAATAGTTACTTACCGGTTATCATATCGATTTAGGTCAAATAGACCTGATAATACCGGCTGCTCACGTGCATACTGTTTTTTAAACCAGTCCGCATGTTGCCAGAACTCTTCACTGGTCCGGCGCTGACCATAATGCGCAACAAACACTTCATACTGCTGACGATTTTCGAGTCCATTATATTCTTCAACAAAACGTTCAATATCATCCAGCGCTACCACATAAAAGAAATTAGGATAAGAGCCTTCCAACCGCCTGACAATTGTTTGCGTATCTTCTTTATAATCACGCTGATCTATCGCTTTCTCATCGGCGAACAAGGAAGTAACATTTGTATAGGCCTTATTGCTGATCATGGTATAGGCGAGATCATCTTCCGGTTTACCTCCCATCTTCACGCGAACAAAAGCAAGGTCTGGCAAAATCTGGATGACTATCCCGTCCATTTTTGTCGCTCGCTGCATTGCTTTGTCGACGCGCAACACATTCTTGTTCGCCTTAGGTTTGCATTTATCAGATGTGCAGCGATTAATGTAGTCGCCATCACCTGCCATTGGACCAAGATACTGCTCAAGATGCTGGTACAGTTCTAGCTGAGGATCATCTGTTTGATAACCGAGAACATACTCTTTGTTTAACCAGGTCATTGCATCTCCCTCGTCACCCTTGTCACCCTTACGTAGACCCTGGTACCAGCCATCACGAATGGCTGTTCGTTTGTCTGCGGGCAGAAAAGCCAGGAACTCGTCCTCGCCTTCGGTGCGCAGAAAATCCATGTACAGACGGGTATTTAACTGGTGACCAAGATTGCCATAAACATCAAAGCCAGCCACCAGTAAATAGTGGATCCGCTCCAGTATCGAGTAATCGATTACCCAGGCAGTTTCCGGGTAATCACCGATAAACCCATAGTTAACCGAAGCACTATCGAAATGCCTGAATATAGTTAAAGCAGCATTTGGGTTTTTGCCGTCACCATCCCAGATATAACTCATGGCATCATCAAGATTGACTGGTTCGAAATCTTTCGAAGTTTTGAGTTTCATTTCAATATATTTCTGGAACAGCTTCTTGTAGTAACGATTGACGCTGAACAGCTTGAAGGTATCTTCCAGCTCAGCGGGTGATGCCAGGTATTCTGCAGTGGCGTCCAGTTCCGCATCATCCAGTGACATAATATCGGCTTCAGGATCAAAGAACACCACCCAGAACTGGTCTTCTATAACACTCAATGCTATCTGACCACGACAGACAGGGCCCTTGATAAAACCTTCGATAAAGAACCGTGATTCGTCCAGCAAAAATTTATAACGTGATCTGACCGGGATAGCAGCAAAGGCCTTTATCGGGTTTGATGCGATTGATGGCTCATAAGACGGCAGACTCGCCACTTCGTATTCTGCATCGATAAACAGTTCCTTGTAACGCTGCATACGTTTATCTGAGAGATCGTAAACCATATGCGTCTTGGCAACGATACTGCCCTGATGACGCACCAGTCGATAGTAGACAGAGCCCGCCGGGGCTCCATAAGGGCGCCGCGTTGGAATTATATCAACGGGTTTACCCGGTGCTGTGCTCGAACGTACCAGGCGATAGAATTCGCGATTATCGGTGCCATCAAAATGCAGATGCGCCTGGAACAGGTGTTCGTACAGGTAACGAGCCACCAGCCTTGTTTTGTTATCACTGGCTTTGTTGCTGCTTCCCTTATTACCGCTGCCATTGAGAAAGGCTTCCCATTGTTTTATCTGCTTTGCTGCAACTGTTGATGGTGCTTCATCTTCTGGCATAGGTGTGCCCTGCGCCAGCCAGTGCACCAGCGTGGTGTATTCATTTTTATCCAGGCCTGGCATCGCATAAGGCATACCTCCCTTGGGATGTTTGGCGGCGTATTTGTCAAACTCATCCAGTGTCGGACATGTCTGTTCACGATCGAGGCTTACATCAAAATCATCACTGAGCATGCCTGTTTGTGCCTGTGGGTATAACCGTTTTTGACGCAGCATGCGATACATAACCGAGTTTTCAAGATTTCTAATCTTATTCGGTTCGCCCTCATTCAACACCGTTTCGAATCCCTTCTGCCGCCATTCTTCAGTAGACATCGCATCGATAAATAAACGTGTCGGCTCATCGGCTGTTAGCCGCTCTGCATTATAGACTTTCTTTTTATTGGCACCACGATGAATACCTTCAGGAGATGTCAGTTTTAACTGACAGGGGGCATCGTAGCAACCGTGACAGACCACGCAACGGTTTTCGAGAATCGGCCGCACCTTATCTTTATAAGATATGTCTTCCTTTGGCAGTGTGTATAGCAGATCATTTTCGATGATTGCCTGCTCAGCAGTAATGGATTTTTCTGGCGATGAACAGGCAGATAACAATAGCAACAGCAAAATAATGCTGATCAATGTTGTCACTTGTCTCATTGGTGTTTCAACAGACACATAGCTATGCCTTGCCGTTAATGTATTGTTATCAAAATTCAGTACTGACTCAGTTATGTGTTTCATAAAATACTCGTGTAAATTTATATATGTTCTGCAGTTTTAATTGTACTCGTAAGATAATGGATCAACAAAAAGATAATTTTTATCGATTATCATACTCATCTATAGATACATTATCTTGCCACTCAACGCCGTTAATGCCAAAGTTGTAACCAACATTAAACAGCTTTAACATCTTATCAGGATTAAATTCCGTAGCGTCATCGACATTGTTCTCATCCTTTGGCACGGCGGCCATACGGAACTTAAACCCTCTTTGCGCAGTGCTGTCATA
>CAJXZZ010000012.1 GCA_913065105.1 uncultured Gammaproteobacteria bacterium
ACAAACACCATACGTTACGAAGTCGTCAATCGTCATAAACTACAGGAAGAATGAGGTCGTGTTGTCCAAAAATTACCCCGCGAATTCGCTTACAAAATATTAAAAAACATTAAACCAATATTTGATGCTGGTGGAATTGAACTTGATATAATTGAGACAAAATATGCAGGTCACGCTAAAGATATCGCCCGGGCGATGGATATTTCCAAATTCGAGTCGCTATGTTTAGTAGGTGGAGATGGAACAATGCATGAAGCTATTAATGGAATGTATACAAGGGAAGATGAAGAACGCATAACATTAGGATTAATACCTGCTGGTACCGGGAATCCTTTAATGCATGATGTTAATTGTCTTGATCCAAATGTAGCTGCTAATTGGATCATCACTGGCTATTAAAAAAAAATTGATCTCGCTGAGATTAAAATGGAGCATAAAGTCGTTTATGCATTCAACATTGTTGTTTTACCGCTTGCCGTCTCACCACTAAAGAAGATACTCATACCATTTTCAAGTAACATCCACATATACGCTGCCATATCACAATTTACAGCACCCCAGTTGATAAGCTGAATAATACTCACAGGCACTTCACTGAACTTACGCATCGTGAAACTGCTTCCACGCCGACTGATATCCGGACTGTAAATAATATTAATACGAGACCCGTCAGGCAATGCACCATCAGCGATAGGCTTGGCATCACTCACAGGACGACCGATCCGCTCACTCATACTGCGAAGCCATTGATCAAGTCCCGCCTCATCACCAAAAGAAAGGTCTGTTTCCGTCATGCCCAATATCTTGTGAACAATGAACACGCCATTGACACCTATACTATGGATATCCTCAAGATACGGATCCCTGATAATAGGTTCAATAGGACCCGAGCCAATGATATTTCGCTCAATATAATACAGTATTTTGTTATACTCCGCCTGATCAAGCGGTACTTTTTTTTGCGTTGGGATCAACTTCTGCAAAAGTCCTGGTTTTTCATCTTCATCAGGAAGGTCACCCCCGGCACCTATATCAACCGATTCGTCAATAAGTTTTGAGATCAAAGCCTTGAGATCTGCTTCTGATTCCGGCACTGGTTCATTGGATGATTTCTCAAGGATCATATTCATGATCACATCATATTTTCTTTTTTCATTTAGAGTTAGTTTGGGTTCAATGGTATAATAAAAAGCTTCACCCAACTCTGCTGTACCGTATAAATGAATAAATACTGGATCACCCACAGGAAGAATTAAATTGACATTCTCTTCGTCAAGGTCTTTTGAAAGACTTACAACAAACTCAGGGACAGATCCTGTCTTCTGCCTGAACTCGTTTATGTATACTCCAAGGTGTGGATTTCTTTGAAGTGCCTTTTGGAATTCCGGATCCATATTATACTACCTTCCAATTTTATGTTTAACCAACCGCTGCGATCTCTACGACAAGACCGACCCTAGGTTCGATCCTAAATCCTATCATCTGCCCCACAGGACCTTTTGCCCCTGTGAACTTATTCACAATAACTGTACGTTTGACCTCGTTAGCCATGGGTTTTACTTTCAAACTTATGTAAATATCACATGAAGAGCGGAACATAGAAGTTACATCTTCACTTAGCTGACTAGGCTCGACAGTCAAAATTATGATCTTTCCCATTCCATTCAGTTTTTTGAAAAATGAGATCAGATCAAGACTTTTTTCATTGTCCACACTGTATTTGATTAGTGAAGAAATTGTATCAATGACAATAATATCATTCTCAAACAATTCCTGTGCACCCATCAAACGCTCAAGAAAATCGATCCTTGATTTTGCAGCCTGAACCAGTGGAATAACAGGAATAAATAGCAAATTCCCATTCAGTAAATATGGAGCAATTGGGTAGTCAAGTGAATACATCTGGTTTATGAATCCTTTTGTAGTCTGCTGTGTTGACACGAACGTCACACTATTTTCATTCTCCAACATTCCAAATATCGTACGCTGACAGATCGTACTTTTTCCACTGCCACTGCCACCTTCGATAACCACTAAAGAGCCCGGAGGAAAACCTCCCCCCAGTTTTCTGTTAAACTCATCTCTTGGTATCTCAAATGAACAAACGTTGACCACTGTAATTACCTCTATTAATAAATATTTTTAAGGAATTATAAAGTTCATGGAATCAGATTTTCCATTTTCCGAGACTACATTAACACTGTGATCACCGGAACTCAGTTGATCTGTGGTCACGTCTATGGCCAGAACATCACCCGGTCTCCACACCACACCCCCATCCAATACAGTTTCAGCCTGATTACTCGATTGGATTATTCCACCATCTAAAATAACATTCACATAATCATCCTAATCGTTGTAATATAACTACAGAATTTCATTTAACCTATTTAATATTCTATTCATAAATTATTCACTTTTCTTCTCTATACTCAATTAACATAAATGTAGTACCCATAAAATTAAAAATCAGGCAGGACTAAAAATGATAACTCCGGTGATATTATCTGGCGGATCAGGTACCCGATTGTGGCCACTTTCCAGAAAATTACATCCAAAACAACTGTTGCCTTTACTGAATAAGACTTCTTTATTACAGGACACCATCAATAGACTCGATGGGCTTAGGGATGTTGATCATGCTGTTGTAATCTGTAATGAAGAATATCGGTTCATGGTTGCAGAACAGGCGCATGCAACAAGTATCGATACTAGTGCCATAATCTTAGAGCCAGTAGGACGAAATACCGCACCTGCAATTGCGCTAGCGGCATTTAATGCACTAAGGAGCAATGAAAAGAATAGTGAAGAGGCGATATTGCTTGTTTTGCCAGCAGATCATGATATTAGAAATGTCAGTGAGTTTCACAAAGCCATCGAAATCGGTTTAAAGCAGGCGAAGGAAGGGCATTTTGTAACCTTTGGCATAGTACCGAATGCACCTGAAACTGGCTTTGGTTATATTAAAGCTGCCAGTTCAGTAGCAGCTAACGAAGTGGCTAACATCGAAAAATTTGTTGAAAAACCCGACGTCGATACCGCAACACAATACCTGAAAGAAGGCGGTTACTACTGGAACAGTGGTATGTTCATGTTTAAGGCCTCAGAATATTTAAATGTTTTAAACGAATTTTCACCTGAAATTTATACTGCAGCTGAAAACGCAATGAATGCAGCGAATAGAGATATGGATTTTATTCGTGTCGGCGTAGAGGAATTTAAAAAGTGTCCGGCAGATTCCATCGATTATGCTGTAATGGAAAAAGTAAGTAATGCGGTTGTTATCCCAGTTGATATCGGCTGGAGTGATGTTGGTTCCTGGTCGGCATTACACGAGATTGGTGAACAGGATGAAAACAAAAATATTATTATTGGTGATACCAAATGTGTATCGACAACAAACAGTTATGTACGAGCCGAAACCAAACTGGTAACAACGCTCGGTTTAGAAAATATTATTATTGTTGATACTGAAGATGCTTTACTGGTAGCAGATAAAAATCATGTGCAGGATATAAAGCAAATTGTGTCTGCATTAACAGACGAAGGTAGAGATGAAGTTACATTACATAAACGTGTCTGCCGTCCCTGGGGCTGTTATCAGGGAATCGATAAGGCTGATCGATTTCAGGTGAAACGAATAACAGTAAATCCTGGCGCCCGTCTTTCCTTGCAGTTACATCACCATCGTGCAGAGCACTGGATAGTGGTTAATGGTACTGCTAAAGTAACAAAAGGTGATGAAGACTTTATCCTCTCAGAAAATGAATCAACATATATTCCACTCGGCACAAAACATCGGCTTGAAAATATAGGTCAAATACCCCTGGAATTGATAG
Source organism: uncultured Gammaproteobacteria bacterium (assembly GCA_913065105.1). GTDB lineage: Bacteria > Pseudomonadota > Gammaproteobacteria > SZUA-229 > SZUA-229. The sequence continues at coordinate 3,840 of CAJXZZ010000012.1, forward strand.
AGGTACAGACCGGCAGTTATCTTGGCGAAGACGATATCGTACGATTTGAAGATGTATATGGTAGAGAAGGAACGTAAACGGGAGATTATGAGTGAAAGCATTAGCCAAGAAGGTATTAGTCACAGGTGGAGCTGGTTTTATCGGCTCGCATATCGTAGATCGATTATTAGATGATGGGCATGAGGTCATCGTACTAGATGACTTTTCTACCGGACATCGTAGCAATTTATCTGAACATAAAGCTTTGACAATCGTTGAGGGCGATATTAGTAACTTTGATACCGTTAAACAGTGTATGCAGGGTATCGACTGGGTTTTTCATAAAGCAGCTGTCGCTTCAGTACCAAGAACGGTTAATGACCCGATAGGCAGTACTGCGATCAATTACCAGGGCACATTGCACTTGCTGGAGGCAGCGAGACATAATGGCGTAAAACGCATGGTGTTTGCATCTAGTGCCGCCCTGTACGGCGATGAACCAACCCTGCCAAAAATCGAAAACATGTGTCAGGTAACATTATCGCCATATGCTGTAGATAAACTGGCATCAGAGTTTGCCTGCGGTATGTACACGAAGTTGTACGGTGTAGAAACCGTCTGTCTGCGCTACTTCAATGTCTATGGCCCGAGACAGGATCCATCATCACCGTATTCCGGCGTTATCTCGATCTTTACCGACAAGCTTAAAAAAGGTGAAGTGCCAACGATATTCGGTGACGGTGAACAGACCCGCGACTTTGTTTTCGTCGGCGATGTGGTCGAAGCAAACATGAAAGCTATCAACACAGACACAGGTGTAGGTGAATACTACAATGTCGCCACTGGGAAGAAGATTACCCTGAACGCACAATTAAAAGTGCTAAGCGATATCTACAGCACCTATTTCAAAGTGAACTACGGCGATGTAAGGCAGGGTGATAAAAAAGAATCCTACGCGAAGATAGATAAAGCGATAGAAAAATTAGGCTGGAGCCCGGAAGTAGAGTTAACCCATGGGTTAAAGCTGCTTTGTGATAGTTTGTAGGGCATTTTCTGCATCTAAAAGATACACGTATTTCATCACAAGGACACAGAGTAAGGCGGTTTTTATTTTAAATAAAGATATTGTGTTTCCTCTGTGTGTTCTGTGTGCTTTATGCCTCTGTGTGAATAAAGGCATGTGACTTTTGCTGTCATCCTGAGCGAAGCGATAACGTAGTCGATCCCTACATGGATGTAGGTTATTAGGGCAACGCATGGAGCAGTAACCGATGAATTTTAGTGTTACTTACACATTACAACAAAAGCAATAAATTTGAAGAATTAAAAAATACTGGAGAATAACGAAAGTGTTAAAACTGGAAGAAACAAAAATAGCCGTTATTGGCATGGGATACGTCGGCTTACCACTAGCGGTAGAATTCGCAAAAAACCTTCCTGTACTCGGTTTTGACATTAACACCGTTCGCATCGAAGAACTAAAGTCCGGTAAAGACAGCACTTTAGAGATCAATGAAGAAGAGTTATCTGAAGCTCAGTATTTAACATACAGCTCAGATGTCAACGATCTCAAATCATCAAATGTCTATATCGTCACCGTTCCAACGCCGATCGATAAACACAAAAAGCCTGATCTCACACCTTTAGAAAAGGCCAGTGAGATGCTGGCAGGCGTTATATCAAAAGGCGATGTAGTTATCTACGAATCCACGGTTTTCCCCGGGGCTACTGAAGATGTCTGTATTCCTTTAATCGAGCAGGGTTCAGGTCTGGTCTTTAACAATGACTTCTATGCAGGCTATAGCCCTGAACGTATTAACCCAGGTGACAAAGAGCATCGTGTTTCAAATATATTAAAAATCACATCAGGCTCTACACCAGAAGTTGCTGATTATGTCGATGACTTGTATAAATCAATTATTACTGCCGGTACCCACAAAGCCAGCAGCCTGAAAGTGGCCGAAGCCGCAAAAGTAATAGAAAACGTACAGCGTGATGTCAACATTGCGCTAATTAACGAACTCGCTTTAATTTTTGCACGCCTGGATATAGACACGTTGGATGTGCTCGAGGCTGCGGGAACAAAATGGAACTTCCTGCCTTTCCGCCCTGGTCTAGTTGGTGGGCACTGTATCGGTGTAGATCCATACTATCTGGTACATAAAGCTCAGGAAACAGGTTTCGAACCTTTAATAATTCCCGCTAGTAGATACACTAATGAATATATGGCGACACACATAGTGCAAGAAGTAATAAAACTCATGTCACAAAAACGTATAAGTATTGTTGATGCTAATATATTAATTATGGGTTTGTCGTTTAAAGAAAACTGTCCGGATTTACGTAATACAAAAGTTGTCGATTTACTGTCTGAGCTAGCTCCCTATAATGCGAATGTAGATGTTTATGATCCCTGGGTTAGTCATGAAGATGCAAAATGTGAATACGGACTTAATCTGGTGAATGAGCCAGAGAAGGGTACTTATGATGCAATTATTATTGCAGTGTCACATCAGCAGTTTAAAGAAATGGGAGCTGTAGGATTACATGCTTTAGGTAAAAAAAATCATGTGCTATACGATATCAAATACATTCTTAACGCAGATGATGTTGATGGTAGGCTTTAAATAAAATTAATGAAGTATCAGTAACTTGCTTTACTGGAACTATATTGAATATATCCAGGTATTAAATATGAATCACTTGATTACCCCATACAACGGCGAGTTAGTAAATTTGCTTCTTGTTGAGGCTAACGCTGAACAAATAAAGATAGAATCTGAATCTTATCCTGCAATTACATTAACGCAACGTCAACAATGTGACCTGGAATTACTTGTTACAGGCGCGTTATCTCCATTAACTGGCTTCATGAATCAAAGCGATTATGAATCTGTTATAGAAAATACTACATTACAGGATGGTACTGTCTGGCCAATTCCCTACTACATAGATTTAACCGAAGAACAGGCAGAAAAAATTAACATAGGCGATAAAATTGCTTTGCGTGATGCCGAAGGTTTTATGCCTGCCGTAATTACTGTAGAAAGTAAATGGGTGCCAGATAAAAACAAGGAAGCGGAGAATGTCTACGGAACAGTAGATACTGAACATCCGGGTGTTGATTATTTAATGAATAATGTCGGTGATGTGTACATAGGTGGAAAAGTTGATGCTCTCCAGCTTCCATTTCATTATGATTTTGAAACATTAAGGTTTACTCCCAGTGAATTACGACAGCATTTTGACAAGATTGGCTGGCGCTCGATCGTTGCGTTTCATACCAGCAAACCCATGCATGCGGTACATTTTGAGATGACGATGCGCGCGTCTAAACAGTCCGACGCACATATATTGATTCATCCAGTCGTTGGTATGGCGAAACCGGGTGATCTGCATTATTACTCTCGCGTACATTGTTATGAGGCGATTTTAAAACAATATCCTAAAAGTTTTGTTTCGCTGGCATTAATACCAATGGCGATGAGAATGGCCGGACCACGTGAGGCATTGATGAATGCAATCATTCGTCAGAACTATGGTTGCACGCATTATATTGTAGGGCCTGAACATGCAGCGCCGCCAAACATCCGTGACTCTGGTAGACGTTTTTATACTGCAGGCGAATCACAACGCTACGTTAATCAATACAAAGATAATATCGATATTGAAATAGTTAATATTGATGAGCTTTGTTATGACGAAGACAAAGAAAAATTCATTACCAGAACCGACAATAAACAACCATTATGCAGCAGTGAGTCATTTTCAAATACTCGCATATTAAATTCGTTACTAAAACAGGAAGAGATTCCAGACTGGGTAACATTCCCGGAAGTCCTCAAAGTTCTACGGCAATCATATCCATCACGATCTAAGCAGGGGCTTACCTTATTTTTTACTGGTTTCTCAGGATCCGGCAAGTCAACACTGGCAAGAATTATTTATGCGAAGTTTATCGAAGAAGGAAAGCGGCCCGTCACACTGCTTGATGGAGACGTGGTGAGATTAAATCTATCAAGTGAGTTAGGGTTCTCGAAAAAAGACAGAAATACAAACGTACGAAGAATAGGCTATGTTGCCAGCGAAATCACAAAAAATCGTGGTGTTGCCATCTGTGCACCTATAGCGCCTTACGCTGAAATCCGCCGAGAAGTCCGTAATAAAATTGAAGAATATGGTTCGTTTATTGAAATACACGTATCAACGTCCATCGAAGAATGTGAGGCTCGAGATAGAAAAGGGTTGTATGCAAAGGCACGAATGGGAGTAATTCCTGAGTTTACGGGTATTAGCGATCCATACGATGTTCCAGAAAATCCTGAAATAAGAATTGATACAAAAGATGTGAGTCCCGTGCAGGCGGCACAAGATATATATTTGTATTTAATACGTGAAGGATATATAGGGTGATGACATTATTGATGCATGCATACTAATATAACTGCCATCTCACGTGGTAGTTGAGGGGCTTTGAGTTCCTATAGCTAAAAAGCATTAACTAACTAATGATATATTTAAAGAGAATTTTTTTATTAAAAATACCTTTGAAAGAATATTTGATAATACCTAATGTAAGTAGAACATGCTGACCTTAGTATTGTTGAACGGATTAGTTTTATGACTATTGGTGTAATTAGCTATTCAATAAGCGCATTTACATTTCTAATATTTTTAGCAGTTCTGCTAACGGATAGACATAAGGGTGCAACAAAACAGGCATTGATTGTAGCAGCTACTATTAGTTGTGCCTGGTCTTTTGTGCTCGCCTATGAATCACTGTTACTAGCTGGTGAGATAAAAATTTCAATCATTGAATATTTTAAGAATGTTTCATGGTTGATTTTACTTATGCAGCTGTTAAGTGTTGTTTATAACGATCGTCTTAAAAATAAAACGATTAAAAAAATTCAGTACGCCATCTTAACCGCTATCGCTGTATTAATATTACCGATATTATCTGACTATGCTTTTGGTGTTTTCACTATTGCTCAAGTCGTATCTTATCTAACAGTATTAAATTTGTTGATGGTAATAATCGGCATTATCTTTGTAGAACAGCTTTATCGAAATACACAGGCAGAAAAAAAATGGGCAATTAAATATTTGTGTTTAGGCCTGTTGGGTATGTTCGTATATGATTTTTACCTATATGCAGATGGACTTTTATACCAGCACATTGATCCAATTGCATGGCAAGCTAGAGGATTTATTTATGCGCTAACAGTGCCGCTTCTCGGGATTTCAGTATTGCGAGATCCTTTATGGTCACCAGAAATATTTATATCGCGGCGTGTTGTTTTTCATACCACGGCACTATTTGTGAGTGTTATCTATTTAATGATCATGGGGATTGCTGGTTATTATGTACGGAATTTTGGTGGTGACTGGGGGCTTGTAGCGCAATCGATAATTTTATTCATTACGATATTGATGCTTGCTGTTTTTATATCGTCAAGACGTATACGAGCGCGCATCAATGTTCTTGTCAATAAACATTTCTATCCATATAAATACGATTATCGTGAAGAATGGTTGCGGTTTATTCGTACACTGTCAACTTCCAGTGAAGAGAGTGAGCTTCATCACAATACAATTAAATCGATAGCTCAAATTATTGAAAGCCCGGGAGGGATGTTGTGGTTACGAGAAGATAGTGGTTTCTTTGTTTGTGTAGATACATGGGAAATGCAACATGTAAGTGATCGTGAACCAACGGGAACCTCATTACCAAAATTTTTAGAAGAACATGAGTTTGTCATCAGTGTTGATGAGTACCTGGAACATCCAGAAGTATATGATCGTCTAGGTCATCTTGAATTTCCCGAGTGGATAAAAGTCATACAGCCATGGTTGATTGTCCCACTTATATATAATGACTTATTAATTGGTTTTGTTGTACTTGACCACGCCACAGCGCGCACTGAATCATTTAACTGGGAAGACAGTGATCTATTAAAAACAGCTGCCCGTCAGGTTGCGGCATTTCTAGAACAGATGAAAGCGTCTAAAGCACTTGCTGAAGCTAAACAGTTTGAAGATTTTAATAAAGTATCTACCTATGTGATACATGATATAAAAAATTTAATCGCTCAACTTTCATTGATATCCAGTAATGCCGAAAAACATAAAGATAACCCTCTTTTTATGGAAGATGTATTTAAGACCATCAATAATTCAGTTCTAAAAATGAATATAATGATGGAGGTGGTAAACGGTAAAATAACGTCAGCTAAATCAAGTAGTGTAAATATTATTTCTGTTCTTGAAGAACTGGTACATCATCGACAAATTGCTGGAGGAAAACCCGTTCCAATCCTGGGGTGTGAATCATCATCTTTTTATGTAAAAGCTGACAGAAACCAGCTGCTCGCCATTCTTGGACATCTTGTTCAGAATGCACAGGATGCATCGGACGACCACGACAAAATAACCATCTCACAGAAACGTTCTCCCGATGGAGTAGTGATTGAAATTGAAGATACAGGTAGCGGTATGAACGAGGATTTTATTAAAAACAATCTGTTTAAACCCTTCAAAACCACGAAAGGAAGTAAAGGTATGGGGATTGGTGTCTATGAAGCAAGAGAGATTATATTGGCGATTGGCGGTCAGATTGAAGTAAGTAGTGAAGTAGATGTTGGCACTTGTTTTAAACTCACTATTCCAGGTACGGCTTAACAGAGTATTTAATAACAGCAGTTATCTAAATTTTTACACTGATATATCTAGCTTATTGAAAAATATAAATATATTATGTTAAATATTTCGACAAAGCGTTAAGGTTGTGTTAAAAATGCCAACATGAATAATAATAAATTACTCGTCGTAGAAGACGACCCTGGTCTGCAGAGTCAGATTCGATGGTGTTTCGAAAATTATGAAGTTTTACTGGCACATGACCGCCAATCTGCACTTGAGCAGGTAAAAAAGCATAAACCAGCCGTTGTTACACTTGATTTAGGGTTGCCACCTCATGAGGATAATCCCAGTGAAGGGTTTGCCACACTGGAGCAAATATTAGAGCTAGATCCGAATATAAAAATAGTGGTCGTTACGGGGCAGGACGAGCGTGAGAATGCAATCAAAGCTATAGGGCTGGGCGCTTATGATTTCTATAGTAAGCCTTTTGAACCTGAAATTATTGGCTTAATCGTCAATCGTGCTTTTCGATTGCTTGAACTTGAAGACGATAACCAGCGACTTCAGGCAACTACTATCAATCCTGAGCCATTCGCCGGTGTCATTGGTTGTAGCCCGCAGATGCAGACACTTTGCAAAGCTGTGGAAAAAGTTGCGCCTTCAGATGCGACTGTTCTACTGCTTGGTGAGAGTGGCACAGGTAAAGAACTCTGTGCTAAAGGATTACATACGCTTGGCTCAAACAGTGCAGGCCACTTTGTCGCAATAAACTGTGCCGCAATCCCTGAAACACTACTCGAAAGTGAATTGTTTGGTTATGAAAAAGGTGCCTTCACCGGTGCTAATAAGCAGACCATCGGTAAAATTGAATATGCTGATGGTGGCACCTTGTTTCTCGATGAAATGGGTGATTTACCGTTTGCATTACAGGCAAAATTATTACGCTTTTTACAGGAGCGCGTCGTCGAGCGAGTCGGTGGGCACGCACCGATACCCGTAAATGTGCGTGTTGTCTGCGCTACCCACCAGAATTTACGCGAAAGAATTGAAAACGGTGAATTCAGGGAGGACCTTTTTTACCGTATAAGTGAAATTCCACTGGAAATACCACCGCTTCGAAACCGTGAGGGTGATGTTATTATTTTGGCACGTTTTTTCTTTGACAAGTTTAACCAGGATCACAATCGTAAACTACGTGGTTTTACTAAAGATGCATTGAGTGCAATGGAGTCTTATTCGTGGCCGGGAAATGTCCGTGAATTGCAGAACCGTATTAAACGTGCGGTGATTATGACAGACGGTAAACAGATATCAGCAAGTGATCTCGAGTTGGACAGAACTGCCTCAGAAACAATGAATTTTGATCTGCGTGATATTCGTGAGAAAGTTGAAAGGCAGGCAATATTGCGTGCTTTGTCACATGCGAATGGTAAAGTTGCACCGGCTGCAGAATTATTGGGAGTTAGCAGACCGACGCTCTATGATTTAATCAAAAAATTACATATATCTGTTTAGCTTCGTTATGCTACTGGGTAATGATTACGAATAGATAAGCATTTAGTGTCAATATATTTTACACATCTGACATAGTAAAGGAACGTTTTACTCGTTGGTATTGGTTATACTATTGATATTAATGTCTTTTAAATTGTTTGGCATGGAATATGCTGTAATTATTTGTTATTACTTTGATGTGAAATACTTAACTGAACAGAACTGGAATTTTCGCAATGGGCTCTGATAATAATAACTATAAAGATCATGAACGCCGAGTCAATGACCGAAGAGAAAGGGATGATAGGCGTGGTACTACGAGGTTTAGCGATATGCTAGGTCGTCGTTCTGGTGTCGATCGCCGTTTGCCTACCAGATAATAGTTGACGTGTACTATACCTGTCTCTGATAATTTCTCAAAGATTAGAACTTTTTGAACTTACGGTTCTTTTATCTGTTCGATTTTTTCAACCGGATTTATCTGTATTAATAGTCCGACTAAAGGATGGTCTATGTAATGCAGTTCTTTACTGCGCATACGGCGATGGCTTTGTATGGGGTAGGACTGTTTGATTAGATCATCATCTGTTTCATTAGCTTGTGTAGGACTATCGGTTATTGCATCAGCAGTATCAGTATTTATATTTTTCTTATCGTCTTGACGTTGGTAGTCTAAATCAGCGTAAAAATGCAGATACCTGGCCAGCACCACTTTGAGGTTACCGCTAATGCTATTTTCTGACTTACCTGTGTGTGTATTAACAAGTTCATTGATATCTATTTCAAAGGCATTGGTCTCATCCAGGCCTGTTTGTCGCCATGCACTATAAAACAGTACGTTGTACTCTGATGAGCTGTTTATTCTTTTGTACTCATTACTGAGAATTTTAGGCTCCAGGGTTTCGTAGGCAGTTGCATTAATTTCATTTAGACTGAGCTCGTCTAAATTTTCAGTGGGTTTATCGCTGACGATGACGTCAGTTGAGAGCTCAACTTCATCCGGAACATCTTTGTTCCATGTTTCACTGTTGATATAACGTGCATGAGTATCCTCAAAGATAATGATTTCAATCTCATATTCTTTCATATTGTCGGTTGTATTTTTTTCTTCAGCCAGTGGGGAATTGATTGATAAAAAAAGTAAAAAAAGCGTATTGAATATTTTCATTATAATTCTCGTGGTATGCATGTTTATCTTACATGGTTTGTTACGCGGCTTCCTGTATAGAGAGTGCGTCAATTACATCATAAATTTGTTTCGCGCGTTGATCGATTTCTTCTGCAGATTTAAGTATGCGAAATGTTTGTTTGCCATCAAAGTGATAGAGCTTCGATTGTGTCTGTATCAGTTCGATTAATTTCATATGGTTGATATTTGGTTGATCATTAAATTTAATTTTAATGATAGTGTCGGTCGCTTCGATGTTGGTTATACCGATGTTTTGCGCGACAAGTTTGATTTCGGTAACAGAGAACAGGTTTTTAAGATAATCGGGGAATAATCCAAAGCGATCGATTAGCTCGACGCGGATATCATCGAGTGAATCTTTAGCATTGTTATCAGCAACACCGGCATTAGCAATGCGTTTATAAAGCATTAAGCGTTGGTGCACGTCATATACGTAGTCATCTGGAATTAATGCTGGTATACCAAGGTCGATTTCTATACCTGAATGTAACGGTTTGTCTAGATCAGGTACCTTGCCCTGTTTTAATGCAGTAACGGCACGCTCTAACAATTCACTGTATAAAGTAAAACCAATTTCGGAAATCTGGCCGCTCTGGTTTTCACCGAGTAATTCACCGGCGCCACGAATTTCTAAATCGTGTGTTGCCAGGGTGAAACCGACACCCAGATCTTCCAGTGATTCGATCGCAGCAAGACGTTTTTTTGCATCTTCGGTCATCAAAGATTCCGGCGGCGTTAACAGGTAAGCGTAAGCGCGATGATGTGAGCGACCGACACGACCTCGAATCTGATGTAATTGAGCTAAACCTAAACGGTCAGCCTTGTTGATAATAATAGTGTTTGCTGTCGGTACATCGATACCGCTTTCGATAATGGTTGTGGCGACCAGAATATTAAAACGCTGATGATAAAAATCCAGCATCACCTGTTCCAGTTGTTTTTCAGGCATCTGGCCGTGGGCGAATTCAACACGGGCTTCTGGAATAAGCTGCTGTATGTCACGGGTTATTTTTTCTATAGTTTTTACTTCGTTATGCAGGACATAAATTTGTCCGCCACGTTTTAATTCACGCTGACAGGCTTCAGTAATCAGGGCGTCATTCCATTGGGTAACAAAGGTGTTGATCGAATGCCTTTGCATCGGTGGCGTGGAAATAATAGAGAGATCACGAATCCCTGCAAGTGACATGTTTAATGTTCTTGGAATAGGGGTGGCAGTAAGCGTCAAGATGTCAATCTCGGCGCGTAGTGATTTAACGTGTTCTTTATGTCTGACGCCAAAACGGTGTTCTTCATCAACGATGATTAAACCTAGATCATCAAACTTGACGGTTTTCTGTAGTAGTTTATGGGTACCAATAACAATATCTACTTTTCCGTTGCTTAGATTTTCCAGGACCTCTTTTTGTTTCTTAGGCGTATTAAAACGTGACAGGCAGGCGACTTTTATTGGCCAGTCTGCAAAACGGTCAGTAAAGTTTTGAAAATGCTGCTGCGCTAATAGAGTGGTTGGTACTAAAACAGCAACCTGCTTGCCAGTGTTGGCAACGGCAAAAGCGGCGCGCATGGCAACTTCTGTTTTACCAAAACCAACATCACCGCAAACCACCCGGTCCATAGGTTGCTGGCTGCGCAGATCATCGAGCACTGCATTGATGGTGGTTTCCTGGTCCGGGGTTTCTTCGAAAGGAAATCCATTGCAGAAACTTGCGTATTCATTTTCATCGATATGATATGCACGGCCCTGTATCGCAGCACGGCGCGCATGAATATCAAGTAACTCGGCAGCGACATCGCGCGCCTGTTTGGCAGCTTTATTTTTAGCTTTAGACCATTGATCAGAACCCAGTTTATGAAGCGGGGCATTTTCTGCAGATGCGCCGGTGTAACGACTGATTAGATGCAGTGATGATACGGGTACATATAATTTATCGTTACTCGCATACTCCAGTAGAAGGAATTCGGCGTCATAACCGTCCCCGCTAAGTTTTTCCAGGCCTAGATAGCGGCCGACGCCATGATCGATATGAACCACGGGTGCACCGACGGTCAGGTCGGTAAGATTTTGTACGATGGCATCACTGTCGGCGCCGCGTTTTTTTCTGCGCCGTTTTTGAATGGCGCGTTGACCGTAAATCTGTGATTCAGTAATAACGGCGATATTAGTATCAAGCAGTACCAGGCCATGTGAGATTTCAGACACGGTAATGCAGATGGTGTCTTCGCAGGAAATAAATTCATGCCATGATTTGCATACGCGCGGATGAATATGATGACTGCGTAACAGTTCCGTTAATACTTCACGCCGACCACTGGTTTCAGCGACAAATAAAATACGGCCTTGATATGTACTGATATAGGTGTGTAACGCCTGCGCCGGTTCATCAAGTCGCGTCTGTAAAATAAGATCGGGTGGGGTTTTAACTTTTGCGTTGTACAGTTCATCGATATGTTTTTTATTCGATGTGTAGATTACGCTGGCTTGCTCTAATGTCTGTTCGATTTCACTGGTTGACTGGTATAGATGAGAAGGCGACAGGATAGGGCGTTCGATATCATGGCGTCGTTGTTCGTAACGCTCGTTAACTTCGGCTTCAAAACTTTCTAGCTGTTGTTTTAATTCGTGTGGTGCGATGTAGAGTGACGATTTTGGTAAATAATCAAATAACGTGTCGAGCGTGTCTTCGTCATAAAAAACCGGCAGGTAATATTCGATGCCTGAAGGCATGATGCCATCGCTGACACTTTTATAGATAATACTGTTTAACGGGTCGCCGGATAACATCTCACGGTAACGTGATCGGAATTTTTTAATACCTTCTTCATTGGTTGGGAATTCGCGCGCAGGTAATAGCTCGACGTTTTCAACTTTGTTATCGGAACGTTGGCTCTGTGGGTCAAAGCAGCGAATGCTTTCTATTTCGTTATCAAATAAATCGATACGATACGGACTGGTTGAACCCGCTGGAAACAGATCAACGATAGAGCCGCGTATGGCAAACTCGCCATGCTCCATTACTTCATTAACATTAGAGTATCCGCTTGCTTCCAGGTCACGGCGAAAACTTCCGATATCTAATTGTTGATTGATCTTAAGGTTTAAAACATTTCCCTGAATATAGCTGCGTGGTGCTAATCGCTGCGCCAGTGTATTTAGTGGGATGATTAAAATATCGCCGCCATGTATATGCTGCAGGGCGTGAAGGGTGGTTAGCCTTTCTGCAATAATATCCTGGTGGGGTGAGAAAATATCGTAAGGCAGCGTTTCCCAGTCGGGCAGGTGATAGATGGTCTGCTTTTTATCTTTGTAAAACTCGATCTCTTTTGTTAAGACGTCAGCATGGGTGACATCTTCGACGATAACAACAACTGGGCCGTTAGCATGCGTGTTTGATGCTTCTACAATAGATAAGGCTAGCGAACTGCCATAGAGTCTATTCCAGTACGTCTTGCTCTTCTTTTCGGGGATTTGTAGGTGTAACAATGGACTGTCGCTTTCTGTATCAGGATTATTTTCTGGAAGGATGAATTATCCTGCTCTGATTGTCTCAATACAAGGCGTAAACGCGCTAATTCATATATTTCTTTGTTAGCACTGGTCTGGTTTCATGCCAGTGTTTGAGTGCATAGAAAAATACCTGGGTAAAAATATGTCAATATAATAGAAATTCACTGGTAGACTTAACTGATGGATATCAATACATTTATTGCAGAATACGAAGTGACCATACGCCTGGCTTTTTTCTTTGGTGTTTTTTTTATAATGGCGGTATGGGAACTGATTGCCCCTAGAAGGCAACTGATTATTCCTAAATTACTGCGTTGGGGAAATAATCTAGCACTGGTATTTCTAAACAGTTTCATTCTTCGTCTGTTATTTCCTGCTGCAGCGGTTGGTATGGCGACGTTTGCAAACGCGCAGGGCTGGGGTGTATTTAATTACTTTGAGACACCGCTGTACCTTGCCTCGATATTATCAGTCGTTATTATGGATGCCATCATCTATCTGCAGCATGTCATGGTGCATGCCGTTCCTGCTTTATGGCGTTTGCATCGTGTACATCACGCTGATCCTGATTTTGATGTGACTACCGGCTCACGTTTTCATCCACTCGAAATCATTCTTTCTATGTTGATCAAGTTCGCTGTAATTATTGTATTGGGCCCACCGGTAGTGGCGGTTATTGTTTTCGAAATATTGCTTAACGCCACGGCAATGTTTAACCACAGCAATGTACGTTTAAATCTGGCGGTTGATAAATATCTTCGTTTACTGGTCGTTACGCCTGATATGCACCGGGTGCATCATTCGGTTGAAGCGGATGAAACTAACAGTAATTTTGGTTTTAATTTACCGTGGTGGGATCGCTTATTTGGCACTTACCGCGCACAGCCACGTGCCGGCCATAAAGATATGCAGATTGGTATCCACCAGTTCAACCGACCAGAGCAAGTTACCTGGTTACATAAGATGCTGTTATTACCGTTCATAGGAAAAATAACAGAGTACTCCATTAATAGCAGGTATGACAATACAGATGAATAAGCGTTTTTTACAGCTTATTATGGCGTTTATACTGTTGTCTGCAGTAACAGCAGGAATCTACTATCGCGATAGTTTTGATGTAAATCTGATTGAACAGTGGCTTGAACAGGCGGGGTGGTGGGCACCAGCCTTTTTTATACTTATATATGTAGTCGCAACAGTGTTTTTTTTACCGGGCTCTGTATTCACCTTGGCAGGCGGGGTGATTTTTGGCCCCGTTCTAGGCGTGATTTATAATTTAACCGGCGCGACCATCGGTGCGGCATTATCTTTTTTAATTGCTCGATATCTGGCCTCAGACGTGGTTTCAAAGCGCTCGGCAGGCAGATTAAAGCAATTAATTAATGGTGTTGAAGCCGAAGGCTGGCGATTTGTTGCCTTTGTGCGTCTGGTGCCGTTATTTCCCTTTAATCTGCTTAATTACGCTTTAGGCTTAACAAAAATACGTTTTAGTGAGTATGTCATCGCAACAGCCGTATTTATGATACCTGGCGCCATTGCGTATACCTATTTAGGTTATGCGGGTCGAGAGGCTGTCGGTGGTGGTGATGGTCTTATCAAAACCATTTTAATTGCGATGGCATTGTTAGCCGTTGTGGTATTTTTACCACGCTTTGTAGCAACAATTAGACGCGGAGCAAGCATTGACGTCACTGAGCTAAAGCGTCGTCTGGAGCAGCAGCAGACATTGTTACTGGATGTGCGTACACAAAAAGACTTTCAGACAGATGGACATATAGAGCAGGCATTGAATATTCCACTTGAATTGCTGGAACAAGAATTAGCGCCAGATAGTAAATCACAGCTGGATAATTACCTCGATAAATCTATTTCGATTATCTGTCGTACCGATAAACGTTCTGCACAAGCGGCAAATCTGTTACTCAAACATGGTTTCCAGGATATTCGTGTAGTACAGGGTGGTATGACAGACTGGGCTAAAAAAGCCTACATAGTGTAGTTTGTATGGGCGTCCAAGTCCTATAAACAAAAGTATATAAAATTATTGTTAATAAAATCAAGAAATGGGTAAGTTGCCTGAAGACAGATGTTTGGCGTATCAAGCATTGTTCAAGTATTCTGTGCCAGATAAGACGATTGAAGAAACACGCACTGCGACCAATAAAGCATGGGTTCTAGGAAGCGAGTATTTTATTGAGCGGATTAGTGAACAAGTCAACAGACAGGCATCACCAAAAGGACGAGGTGGGGATAGGAAGTCGAAGGACTTCGCTAAAATCAATCGAGTCTGACGCCATTGATTCGATTGCATTGTGGAAAAAACACAGAAGACGGAAAAGCGGTTTAAAGCAGACCTTAAAAAAATGTTTGCAAGACTACAGAGTGATAGTATAGTATCACTTTATGAGAATAGAATTAGTCACAACATTAAAGCGTCAGGCAACTAAGATCCTTGCTGAGTTACATGATTCAAAAGAGCCTATACTGATAACAGAGCATGGTCAGCCATCAGCATATCTGGTTGATGTTCAGGACTATGAGATGATGAAAAATCGTATGCGTATCCTGGAAGGTGTTGCTAGAGGTGAAGCAGCCATTATAGATAATCGCACTTATACTCAATCTGAAGCAAAAGAGAAAATGAGTAAATGGCTCAAATAATATGGACGGAGCCTGCTTTATTAGATCTTAATGAAATTGCAGAATATATAGCACTTGATAAACCAGACGCTGCTAGTCATTTTGTTCAGACAGTATTTTCAAAAACAGGACGTCTTGAAGAGTTTCCGGATTCAGGGCGTAACCCACCAGAATTAAAGAAGTCGAGATATAAAGAAATTATCGTTAATCCTTGCCGTATTTTTTATCGTATTGAGAAAGATAGAGTGTACATACTTTATGTAATGCGAAGTGAAAGAAAGCTGCGAAAATATTTACTGAGCGAAAGATCTAAAGAAAGTAGTGATTAATTTAACTTTAATAAGAATGCATTAAAGTAAAGCCCGCCAGGCGTGTCCAGATTTGTTTGGTTAACCGATTTAGTACTTTGCTTGGAAATTTAGCAGTTAGCTTGGTCGGCCAATTATTTACGACAATAGTTGGATGCCCAGCCTTGATAATACTTTCAGCTGGTACTGTTTATCTTTGATTACACATTTACTTGCCTGACAAGACCGGCAGGTGGGCGTCCAACTTGTCACGCTACACATGTAACTAATTCCGCATAATGTATATTATGTTAAATAGCGTTCGTCAGTCGTAAACAAGATGTGGTTACTTATTTAACTATGCGTTGACTTGCGCAACACCTGACATTCTATGTATGTGAAGTATTACATAATATAAGCACATGATTATATAGTGGTTATTTATCATGGATTTTTAAAATAAGTGTGTGAAATGACGCATTTATTCTTTGCCTGCCCTTGTATAACAGTGATATAAAAAGTAGGATACGCGCGTTTAATTCATGATCTAAATCAATAAACTGAGTCTAAAAAACTTACTTTGTAATTGACAATCATGGTCTTAACAAAGAATTCTAAAAACTATTATAAATTTTGTCAGGAGAAAACATGAGCGCAGCAATCCGTGTTGCCAGCTTCTTAGGCCTTATGCTATTCAGCATGCAGTCTTGGGCTGAGTATCAGCTAGACCTACGTCCAGGTGTCACTTCATTTAGCCAAGGTGCGTATGGTATACATACCCTGGTTATGTGGATTTGTGTCGTTATCGGCATTATCGTTTTTGGTGCAATGATTTATTCAATCATTATGCATCGTAAGTCACGTGGCGCAGAAGCTGCCAAATTTGACGACAACCTAACGGTTGAAATTGTCTGGACCGTTGTTCCATTTATTATCCTGGGCTTCATGGCCGTACCTGCAACCAAGGTATTGCTGGCTATGGAAGATGTGTCAAATTCTGATATGTCGATCAAAGTAACCGCTTACCAGTGGAAATGGCACTACGATTATAATGTCGGTGAAAATGCTCAGGACATAAGCTTCTTCAGCAACCTGTCTACTCCAGTCGAAGAGATTCAAAACAAAGCAACAAAAAACACCAACTACCTGCTGGAAGTTGATAATAAAGTTGTTATTCCAGTGAACAAGAAAGTTCGTCTGTTATTTACTGCTAATGATGTCATCCACGCCTGGTGGGTACCTGCATTTGGTGTGAAAAAAGATGCTATTCCTGGTTATATTAATGAGAGCTGGGTCAAAACAGATAAAGTTGGTATTTACCGCGGTCAGTGTGCCGAGTTATGTGGTACCAACCACGGTTTCATGCCGATTGTTGTCGAAGTTAAATCGGAAGCTGATTACGCCGCCTGGGTTGACGGGCAAAAACAACAGGCTGTTGCAGCTGCGGAAAGTTCCAGTAAAACCTGGACCAAAGATGAGTTAATGGATCACGGTAAAGCAGTGTATGCGACTAACTGTGTGGCTTGTCATCAGGCGGGTGGTGAAGGTATTCCTAATGTCTTCCCTGGGCTTAAAGGCAGCGCTATCGCTATCGGTGATGTTGGTAAACACATCGATGTTGTTGTCAATGGTGTATCTGGTACTGCGATGCAGGCATTTGGTGCACAATTAAACGATGCTGATCTTGCCGCACTGGTTACCTATGAGCGTAATGCCTGGGGTAATGATACTGGTGACGTCGTACAACCTGCTGCTATTAAAGCTGCTCGCTAGTCGATAGCAACTTTAATAAATAACATTAATAATTAAATTCAACTTATTGAATAATAAAAGATAAACGAGGCAACTATGAGCGCTGTTATCGAAGAACATCATGATGATCATCATGATCATAAACCAACCGGCATAGGCCGCTGGTTATTTAGTACCAACCATAAAGACATAGGTACTATGTACCTGTGGTTCAGTTTCACCATGCTTTTTGTTGGTGGTGCACTGGCACTGGTTATCCGTGCTGAACTATTTGAACCGGGTCTGCAATTTGTAGAACCTGAGTTTTTCAATCAATTGACTACCCTGCACGGCCTTATCATGGTCTTCGGGGTGATCATGCCAGCATTCGTCGGCCTCGCTAACTGGATGGTGCCAATGATGATCGGTGCACCGGATATGGCGCTACCACGTATGAATAACTGGAGTTTCTGGTTACTGCCTGGTGCTTTTGGTTTATTGATCTCAAGTCTGATCATGAGCTTGATGGGCATGGGATCTGCGCCAAACTTTGGCTGGACATTCTACGCGCCACTTTCGACGACTTATGGTCCAGACAGTACTGACTTTTTCATCTTCTCAGTACATATGATGGGTATCTCGTCAATAATGGGTGCGATTAACATTATCGCTACTATCATCAATATGCGTGCACCAGGCATGACCTACATGAAAATGCCTATTTTCGTATGGACATGGTTTATCACTGCCTACTTGCTGATCGCGGTTATGCCAGTATTAGCTGGCGTTGTAACCATGATGTTGACTGACCGTAACTTCGGCACTAGTTTCTTCAGTGCTGCTGGTGGCGGTGATCCAGTATTGTTCCAGCACGTATTCTGGTTCTTTGGTCATCCTGAAGTGTATATCATGATTTTGCCTTCATTCGGTATCATCTCTCAGATCGTTCCTACGTTCTCACGTAAGAAGATTTTTGGTTACTCTTCTATGGTATATGCAACCTCTTCTATCGCGTTCCTGTCATTCATCGTGTGGGCTCACCACATGTTTACTACAGGTATGCCAGTACAGGCTGAGTTGTTCTTCATGTATGCAACCATGTTGATCGCTGTGCCAACAGGTGTGAAAGTATTTAACTGGGTAAGCACCATGTGGAAAGGGTCTTTGACTTTTGAAACCCCCATGTTGTTTGCGATCGCTTTCATCTTCCTGTTCACCATCGGTGGTTTTACTGGATTGATGTTGAGTATTGTTCCTGCTGATTTCCAGTACCATGATACTTACTTCGTAGTCGCCCATTTCCACTATGTATTAGTAACAGGTGCTCTATATGGTATTTTTGCTGCAGTTTACTTTTGGATACCTAAGTGGACCGGTAACATGTATGACGAAGGTCTGGGTAAATTGCATTTCTGGGTATCAACGATCTCAGTAAACGTATTATTCTTCCCAATGCACTTTGTGGGATTAGCGGGTATGCCACGTCGTATTCCTGATTACAACATGCAGTTTGCTGAGTTCAATGCAATAGCTTCTGTTGGTGCTTTTGTATTCGGCTTTGCACAGTTGATCTTATTGTATAACGTTATTAAAACGATTCGCGGTAAGAATACAGTAAAAGCTACTGACCAGGTTTGGGAAGGCGCTGAAGGTCTTGAATGGACATTACCATCACCTGCTCCATTCCATAGCTTTACTACTCCACCAACTGTGAAGTAATTAAGGTCTAGAGAATGACTGCAAACCCGAATACACAGCAAGATGCTGTGAACAGCAGAAACGTAGGCAATAAAAAAGTTACACGTAATTTATTGTTTGCAGTTGTTGGCATGTTTGGCTTCGGGTTTGCTCTAGTTCCTCTGTACGATGTATTCTGTGACATCACAGGATTAAATGGTAAAACCGGTGAGCAATATGTATCAGATGTACCGGTACAGATCGACACCAGTAGAGAAATAAAAGTTGAATTTTTGGCAAATGTAAATGATGGCATGCCATGGGAATTTAAACCTCTAACTTATTCAGTTAAGGTGCACCCAGGGGAAGCATCACGTATTGAATACGTAGCCAGAAATAAAACAGATAGAGATATAGTCGGTCAGGCTATTCCCAGCGTTTCGCCGGGACAGGCTGCTTCTTACTTTCAGAAAACAGAATGTTTCTGTTTTACTGAACAGGTACTGAAAGCCGGCGAAGAGAAGATAATGCCAGTGGTATTTATGATTGACCCTTCGATTGATGAAGATGTTCATGAAGTAACACTGTCATATACATTTTTTATAAAACCAGGATCAGAGGACGCGGTTGTTAATACAGACAAGAAAACATCTGTTGCACTAAGCACACCTTTGACACAACATTAAAAAAACCAGGAAATAAAAACTATGTCATCAACTACAAACCATGATGTATATTTCATACCAGAGCCAAGCAAATGGCCTGTTGTTGGTACTATTGCGCTAACAACGTCGGTTATCGGTGCGGTTACCTCTATTCATGCTGGATCAATTAATTTGATTTTGCCTGTCGGTCTTTTGATGATCGCTTATCTGTTTTTTGGATGGTTCGGCGCTGTTATTAAAGAATCAATGGCTGACAATTACAATGCACAGGTGGATAAATCTTTCCGCATAGGCATGTTATGGTTCATCTTCTCAGAAGTGATGTTCTTTGCCGCCTTCTTCGGTGCCCTCTTCTACGCACGTACCATTGCGGTTCAATGGTTAGGTGGTTCAAGTAATAACGCAATGACACATGAGCTGTTATGGCCTGCATTCGAGGCCGTTTGGCCAGTAATGACCAATCCTGACAATGCAAAGTTTGTCGGACCTACAGAGATAATACCAGCCACTGGCTTGCCAGCATGGAATACAGCAATACTGCTGGCTTCTTCGGTAACGGTAACAATAGCGCATCACGCTTTACGTGCAAATCATAGAAAACCATTGATTTTGTGGTTGGCCGCGACGGTACTATTAGGCTGTATTTTCCTTGTTTTACAGGCTGAAGAGTATATTCATGCTTATACAGAATTAGGACTAACCATGGGGTCGGGTATTTACGGCAGTACCTTCTTCATGTTAACGGGGTTCCACGGATTCCACGTAACCATGGGTACGACCATGTTGTTCATCATGTTGATTCGTGCGATTAAAGGTCACTTTACAGCTGAGAAGCATTTTGCATTCGAGGCGGTTGCCTGGTACTGGCATTTTGTAGATGTGGTCTGGTTAGGTCTGTTTATATTCGTTTACTGGCTGTAGAAAGCAGCTAATAACTAACAGTAAATAATGTAAATGCGATTTTATTATTAACTGTTAGTTATTAACAATAAGCTCGGCTTATGACAGGCCATGGGGAGTAATGATCCCCATGGCCTGTCCTATTAAGAGCAGGATAAAAATAGCAACAGATAAACCGATGCGCCAGGTTAAAGACTTCAGCATTTTGTCTGATTTATCGCCTTTAGTCATTGCAACTAGTGCTGAGCCAAGGCTGATGAGAACCACAAGCAATAAGCTGAGGATGACGATTTTAAATATCATGAGTTTTCCTGTGTAATTCTGTCTCTGTAAAGTATATTTCTATATGAGTATTATTAAATCAATAAGACACTACCGTTTAGTCTCGCTACGTCTGGCGTCTTATCACTTTAATCCCGGTGTGGTCAGTACCCTGGTCACAGTGGCATTGTTATATACCATGATGTTACTCGGATTCTGGCAAGCCGATCGTGCTGAATTCAAAGATACTTTACAGCAAAAGATTGTAGAACGTAAAAAATTATCACCGGTAAATCTTGATGGATTACCGATCGCGAGTGAAGAGCGTCGCTATCATCCAGTAAAGTTTATTGGTGAATTTGATTCTCAGCATAGTTTTTTACTTGATAACATAACGTTCGACAGGCGTGTTGGCTACCATGTATTCACCCCTGTTAAAATCAGCGACTCTAAAACCATTCTGGTTAATAGGGGCTTTGTTTCGCAGGGTAAAAGCCGCGCGCAGTTGCCCATAATCGAGACGCCGCATGGTAAAATCGAAGTTCAGGGCTTATTGGATCTGACGCCATCGCGAACATTGCTATTAGCTGAGAATGTACAGGAAACGTCGCGTTGGCCTGTCGTCTTGCAGTATATTGATCTGCCGGAGATTAACCAGTTATTAGGTTATGAACTGTATGATATGGTGTTATGGCTTAACCCTGATGAAGCTGGGAGTTTTGAATACGATCTTCCGGTATTAAATCTAAATGCGGCTAAAAATAGCGGTTATGCATTTCAATGGTTTGCGATGTCGGCTGCATTACTCATAATTTACCTGGTGGTAAATACAAAACGTACGGTTCAAAAATGAAACAAGTGGATACACCTAAAGTAAATAATCCCGTCGCGACAAGCAAAAGAAATCCATACACTGTCTGGTTTGTGGTTATAGCTTTTATAGCGCCGGTAGCATTAGCCTATATCATGTTCTTTTTTGTTGACGTTAAATCATTTGTTAATCATGGTGAAATCTTAAATCCCATCGTTCATATTAGTGATTTTAAATTAAAAGATGAAGCCGATGAGGTCATCCCAGCGGAAAAATTGACCTTTAAATGGCGAATAATTTCATTCGTTACAAAAAATTGTGACCAGCAATGTGCAACGCGTCTTTTGGATACACGACAGATTCATACTTCACTTGGAAAAGACCAGCATCGACTGATTCGCATGTTCATACATCTTGAACCTGCCGGTGATGCCCTATCAAAATTAATCGCTGAAACACACCCGAATGTTATCCATGTTCATGGTGATAAAAAAACTATTATTACTGTGTTGGGTGATAATGTTCGTGATGATGCAGGCATCACTAATAACGAAACTTATATTATGGATCCGATGGGTAATGTGATGATGCGTTTTACTCAGGATCAACCAAACAAAGATTTTTTATACGATTTAAAAAAATTACTAAAGGCATCTCAAATTGGATAATTCATCTGCCCCAAATTTAAAAAATGAGATAAAACAACGCGCGAGCTGGCGTGATTACTATGCTTTATGTAAGCCAAGGGTTGTGGCTTTATTATTACTGACTTCGGTTGTTGGTGTTGTTTTAGCCAGTCCGCCTGGTGACATATCAATATTTATTTTAGTCATGTCTACGTTAGGCATTGGGCTGGGTTCTGCTGCCGGTGCTGCAATCAATCAGATCGTAGAAAGAGAAAGTGATGCCGGGATGGCGCGTACTGAAAACCGACCGTTACCCAAAGGCCGCGTCAGTCAGCAGAATGCTTTTATTTTTGCCATGTTAATGGCGACGGCGTCTGTTTTCGTTTTAACGGTATGGATTAATGTATTAACCGCAGTGTTAACCTTTGCCAGTATGATCGGTTATGCGGTGGTCTATACCATGTACCTGAAAAAAGCCACGCCACAGAATATCGTTATCGGTGGTCTTGCAGGCGCTACTCCACCTTTACTAGGCTGGACTTCGGTGACAGGGTCAGTTGATCCACATGGTTTATTATTGGTTTTAATTATCTATACCTGGACACCTCCCCATTTCTGGGCGCTGGCAATCCATCGCCGAGATGATTACGCAAAAGTTAATTTACCAATGCTGCCGGTAACGCATGGTATTGAATTCACCAAGTATTCGATCTTAGGTTATACCATCTTGATGTTTATGGTTACCCTGCTACCCTACCTCGCTTATATGCGTGGTGAGTTGTATCTGGTTTCTGCTGTATTGCTTGGTTTGTATTTCTTTTATAAAGTTTTCATGTTGATGTTTAGTGATAAAAAGAATGCCGCTATCTCCACCTTCGTGTATTCAATTAATTACTTGATGTTGTTGTTTATCGCGATGGTTGCTGATCACTATTTTGCAGGTTCTATAAGTCAATATCTGTGTGACAGTTTCCAGTTTAAATGTTATTGATTTAATCATGATTACAAAATCAAGGTTAAGTATCGCGATCGCAGCAGTGTTTGCCATGTCAGCAGGTATCTGGTTGTCATCAGTGCAGAAGGCTAATAATGAAAAAGCTTCTGCAGATCTAAAGGATAAAGAATTGTCGGCTGCCAGAAAAAACTTCTCGCCGATACAGGGAAACATCTTATCTCCAGCACGTAAGATAGCGATTCCGGCGTTGACTAGAGACAATGGAAAAACATTTTCAATTGATGATTTAACCGGCCAATGGCATTTTCTTTTTTTTGGTTATACCAACTGTCCGGATGTCTGTCCTGTAACCATGGGTGTGCTGGCCCAGGCAAAGAAGATGGCTAGCGCTAACAATCACCTGTTTCCTCAGGTAGTTTTTGTTTCTGTTGACCCAGAAAGAGATAAAGTGGAAATGTTAGCTGACTATGTCCAGTATTTCGATAAAGATTTTATCGGTGTTACTGGTGACAAAGATTTAATAAAAGCGCTTACACTGCAGATGAGTGTGGTGTATATGAAGATGCCTGCTGAGCCTAAGCCAGAGACCGGTACGAGTGACAGCGCTTACCTTGTTGATCATAGCTCGGCTGTTTTGCTGCTTAATCCAGAGGGTAAACTAACCGCTTTCTTTAATGCACCGCATGACCCGAAGACCATTCTTAAAGACTTTCAAACCGTGGTTAACTTAAGAAAATAGTTGGCTGTTGGCAGTAATATTAAAAAATTACTGATGTTTTTAAAACAGTTTTTTAGCTTTTAACTGCCTACTGCCAACTGATTACTTCTTTTTAGCCAACTGCCAACTATTTATTCTAAGGCGCGTCGTCTACCAGCACTTCCTTGGCTTCAATCAGAAAATCCTGTTTATGAATTTTTAATATCATTAAAGTGCTGCAGGCAATGTATATCGATGAGTAGGTACCGATAACTACACCGATGATCAGTGCTGTTGCAAATCCATGAATGATCTCACCGCCATAGAAGAATAAAGCAAGTAATACCAGCAAGGTTGTAAATGATGTGACCAGGGTACGCGCCAGTGTCTGATTGATCGAGATATTTAATATGTCTTCAGCCGTGGTTTTGCGAATGTTTCTAAAGGCTTCACGGATACGGTCGAGTACAACAACGGTATCATTAAGCGAATAACCGATAACGGCCAGGATAGACGCCAGAACAGTCAGGTCGAATTCAAGCTGTAATATTGAGAAAACACCAACGGTAATAATGACGTCATGCATCAAGGCTATAATCGCACTGACTGCTGATTTAAATTGGAAGCGGATACTGATGTAGATCAGGATGCCGCCGAGCGCGACTAATAAAGCTATACCGCCATCATCACGCAGTTCATCACCTACCTGTGGGCCAACAAATTCGACACGGCGCATGACCACTTCTTTTTCTGAAGTGGTTTTTAGCACGTCTAAAATATTGTCACCGATCTCGGCTTTATTGATGTCTTCGCGTGGTGCAATGCGAACGATGATATCTTTCGATGAGCCATAATTCTGCACTTGTGCATCTTTGAATTTTGCATTGGCTAAGGCAGTTCTGACTTCATCAAGTTTTACATCGGTCTGATAGCCTGCTTCGATCAAATAACCGCCGGTAAAATCGATACCAAGATTTAATCCTTTTGTGGCTAAACTTCCGATGGAAACGATTACTAACAGTAATGAGAAAACCATTGCCAGTTTTCTTTTACTCATAAAGTTAATCATAGTTTTTGTGTCTATGTGTGTATGTGACATGTTACTTACCTGATGCCTGATGTTTTTATTATATTGAAAGTTTTTTGATGTCGCGATTGCCATACAAGACATTAACCACTGCACGCGTTCCCACGATGGCGGTAAACATCGAAGTTAAAATACCGATGCTTAATGTGATGGCAAAACCTTTTACCGGGCCCGTGCCCAGTGTGAATAGCACGATAGCAGCGAGCAACGTCGTCACGTTAGCATCGGTAATGGTACTGAACGCTTTTTCATAACCGGCATGAATACTTGCCTGCGGTGAATTACCATTTTTTATTTCTTCCCTGATACGTTCGAAGATAAGTACGTTGGCGTCAACCGCCATACCCACCGTTAATACGATACCGGCAATACCCGGTAAGGTTAATGTTGCCTGTAACAAGGAAAGTACGGCGATGATGATAATAAGATTTGCTGTTAATGCGATATTGGCGATGATGCCAAAACCTTTGTAGTAAACCGTCATAAAGATCAGCACCAGGCAGAAACCGATGATAACAGAGATGAAACCTTTCTCGATGTTATCTTTACCCAGGCTTGGCCCGACAGTCCGTTCTTCGATGATTTCAACCGGAGCACGTAAAGAGCCGGCGCGAAGCAACAATGCCAGGTCATGGGCTTCCTGAGACTCCAGACCGGTAATCTGGAAACGAGAACTGAACTGCCCCTGGATGGTCGCTACATTGATAACTTCTTTTGTCGTGGTGCGATGTTTTGTCATGGTATCGCCAACACGTTTGGTTTCAATTTTATTTTCGATAAAAACCACGCCCATCGGATTACCAATGTTTTCACGCGTGGTATCACCCATGGTGTTTGCGCCTTTAGAGTTCAATCGAACAGACACCGCAGGTGTACCCTTCTGGCCATCAAAGGTAGATGCGGCATCGACGATCTGGTCACCGGTAACGATGACACGGCGGTTCAATAATACCGGGCTGCCATCACGCTCATAGTAGAGCACTGAATTTAACGGTGTGCGGCCAGTTTCTTTTGCTTCCAGCCAATCTGCACGTGTACCTTCAGCCATTCTGAATTCTAGTGTGGCGGTAGCACCAAGAATCTTTTTCGCACCAGCAGTATCCTGAATACCGGGTAGCTGTACCACGATTCGTGAACTGCCCTGCTGTTGGATTACTGGTTCGGCAACACCTAATTCATTAACGCGGTTGCGCAGTGTAATAATATTTTGTTGCAGCGCTGATTTCTTTTCGTTTCTAATCGCGACTTCAGAAAGCCTTGCGTTTATGGTTAAGGTATCTTCGTTTTCGCTGAATTCGAGGTCACGAAATTGACGCGGTAGTATTTCTGCCGCTTTCTGCATATTGGCTAATTCGCGGAAGTTTATGTGTAAGCCCTTATCGTCTCGGCGTACACCACGGTAACGCACTTTTTCGTCACGTAGATAACTGCGGATATCCGATAATAAACTTTCTTCGAGACGTTTGACCGCAGCAACCATGTCCACTTCCATAAGAAAGTGTACGCCGCCACGTAAATCGAGGCCTAAATACATGGGTGCGGCGTTTATCGCACGTAACCAGTCAGGTGTGGCTGGCGCCAGGTTAAGTGCGATCAGATATTGTTTACCTAATGTTTCTTTTAAAGCTTCAGCAGCAATCAGCTGTGTTTCGGTATCATTGAAGCGAACCAGTAAACGCCCTTGTGTTAACTCGGCAGATTTGAATATGATGTCTTTTGACTGAATGGCCTGCTCAACTGCCATTTTGTCTTCATCAATCAAAGATTTAGTGCGATGGCTGATCTGAACTGCCGGGTCTTCACCGTAGAGATTAGGTAATGCATAGATACTGGCAAGAATCAGTACGACAACAAGTAAGATATATTTCCACAGCGGATATTGATTCAGCATGGCTGAGTTTTCCCTATTTAAATTTTATACAAGATTATTTATTATTATAATGTTTGCTAAAAGCAAGACATGATATAGCAGCGTTTAAGCAACAGTGCTATTTGTTTTGCTCTTTGATCGTGCCTTTTGGCATGATGGTTTGAATTGCACTTTTCTGCACATTCAACGAAACATCGTTGGCAATTTCTAAGGTAACGAAGTCATCATTAACATTGGTTACTTTACCCAGGATGCCGCCAGATGTTATTACTTCTTCACCTTTTTGTAGGTCACTAACCATTTTACGATGCTCTTTCTGGCGTTTACTCTGTGGGCGAATAAGGAAGAAATAGAATAAAACAACCAGGCCGATGGGTAAAATTAACGATGCTAGTGGATCAGCGCCTGCTGTGGTATTTGCCGCTGCTGCGCCGGATTCTGCAATAGCATCAGAAATGAAAAAACTCATAGTAAACCTCTTAAAATAAAATATTTGGGTGTTTTTTTAAAGACTTTTAACGCCCTGTAATGGCGCGATATTATGCCATAAATGTGCTCATTACATTGCTTTATCTCGATTTTTTTCAAGCTTTATAGATTAATGCTGTGTATTTAATAATTTACAAGAAAGCTTGTTATCGAAGGCTAAAATAAAAAGCTGAAATTTAAACATATGTATACTTAGTCAGGAATATTCGTTTCAGAGATGCCAGCATAAAATTCATCAGCAAACGCGTCAAAGCGGTCATTTTCTATCGCGGTTCTAATGTCTCGCATCAGCTGCTGATAATAAAACAGGTTGTGAATGGTGCTTAAACGCACGCCCAGAATCTCACCGCATTTATCCAGATGCCGGATATATGCGCGCGAGTAGTTCTGGCAGGTGTAACACTGACAGTTTTCGTCGATGGGGCGTGTATCATCCTGATAACGGCTATTTCTGATTTTTACGATACCTTTCGATGTATAGAGAAAACCGGTGCGTGCGTGACGTGTTGGAATAACGCAGTCAAACATATCAATACCACGTTTTACGGATTCTATAATGTCCTCAGGGCGACCAACACCCATCAGGTAACGCGGTTTGTCAGCGGGTAGTTTAGGGACGGTAAAATCGAGAACCTGATTACGCTCGTCCATAGGTTCACCGACAGATAAACCGCCAATGGCATAACCATTAAAGTCTAGTTCAGTCAGGCCCTCTGCTGATTCATGGCGTAATGCTTCGTACATGCCGCCCTGTACGATACCGAATAATGCTGAATCATTGCCCTCATGCGCCGTTTTGCAGCGTGCTGCCCAGCGCAGGGATAATTGCATGGATTCCATGGCTTCCTGTTCAGTTGCTGGATATGGCGTGCATTCATCGAATATCATGACGATATCTGAGCCCAGTTCTTTCTGGATCTGCATGGAATATTCTGGCGTTAATTCAATTTTTCGACCATCGACAGGAGAATTGAAAAGCACCCCTTGCTCGGTGATTTTTCGCATTTTCGCCAGGCTGTAGACCTGAAAACCACCAGAATCGGTCAGAATCGGTTTGTCCCAGTGCATGAAGTCATGCAGGTCACCATGCTTGCGGATGATCTCGGTGCCAGGGCG
This sequence comes from uncultured Gammaproteobacteria bacterium, assembly GCA_913065105.1. GTDB lineage: Bacteria > Pseudomonadota > Gammaproteobacteria > SZUA-229 > SZUA-229. The sequence goes on from CAJXZZ010000012.1 coordinate 32,464, forward strand.
TAACATCAGGTGAAAGGTATTACCGAGGATAATCTCGGCACCAAGATTCGTTAGCTCCTCTGGTGTCATGGCCTTTACTGTGCCATAAGTGCCCACGGGCATAAATGCAGGGGTTTCGATTGTGCCGCGATCAAACGTCAGACGACCGCGCCTTACACCACTATTTTCTTTTATTAAATCGAATAACATCAGTAAGTTGTATTAAGTAATTAAAATATATTGTAAGTTCTTGTTAATCTATAAACATGGCATCGCCATAACTAAAAAAGCGATACTCTTCTGCCACCGCCTCTGTGTAACAACGTTTTATTTCATCTTTACCGGCAAGCGCACTGATCAGCATCAGCAGTGTCGACTCCGGTAAGTGAAAATTGGTAATTAACGCATCGATGCATTTAAAAGTGTAACCGGGATAGATAAATATGTCCGTTTCACCTGCGTAGGGCTCAAGACGTCCACTTCGACAGGCTGTTTCTAATGAGCGCACCGTGGTCGTTCCGACAGCAATAACGCGGCCACCATTTTGGTGTGTCTGCAAACATTTATCGACAGTCTCCTGCGGCACAACGAGGTATTCAAAATGCATCTGGTGATCTTCAATGCACTCACAACGAACCGGTTGAAATGTACCCGCACCGACGTGTAGTGTGACAAAGGCTGAATCGATACCTTTATGCTTCAGTTTCGCCAGTATATCTTCATCAAAATGCAGGCCCGCAGTGGGCGCCGCGACCGCTCCAGGCGAATCAGCATAAACCGTCTGATAACGAGAAAAGTCTTCGATGGTATCTTCGCGGTTGATGTATGGTGGTAATGGCATGTGGCCGATACTTTCCATGATATTAGCCATCGAATATTTTGCATCGCAGGTCAATACGAACAGATCACCTTCTCGTCCATCCATCGACACCGTAAAAGACTGTTTTTTATCAATGTCGGATAAAATGATTTTACTTCCAGGTTTCGGGGTTTTGCTTGCCTTGACGTGCGCCAGACATTGGGTTTCACTCGTTAGGCGCTCGACCAATATTTCTACCTTGCCGCCGGTTTCCTTAAAACCATAAATCCGTGCTGGAATGACACGGGTATTATTAAAAACCAGTAGATCACCAGGATTAATCAGATCGAGCAGATTATTAAACTGGAGATGAGTGATGCTTTTGTCAGCACGAGAATAATGCAACAAACGACTCAGTGAGCGAACATCACAGGGTTTTTGAGCGATCAGATGCTCAGGTAGAAGGTAATGGAATTCGCGCGTTTTCATTGGCGGCGAATGATAACTCTTTCGGGCTTAAGAATATATTATTTTGCTGAGAAGAACGCAAAATAGCATGTGGAATCAGGTGCGCATTTTTCCAACAGCGCAACTGACAAATGACTTTGCTTTTGCTTTAGCGGCTCTTAGACCTTCGGTAGTGCCGCTTTCCGGGTAGCCTAATTGCAACAATAGCTGGGCGACTTCTGATTTGTAGGCAACGTCACCAGTAACATTAATAACACCGCTTTCGATGTTAACCTCGCAGCTATCAATAAAATTCATTTTATTTAATTTGCTGGTGATGGTGTTGGCACAACCGCCGCATTTAATATTTTCTACAGAAATTTCATAAGTCATTATTATTAAACCGGTAAACTATCTGAGCGCCCGAATAATTTGCTGTTAACAAGCTGCAAATTGCTGCAACCCACCGATATTGTGGACCTGATCATAGCCTAATTGTACAAGATAATTTTTAACCATTTCCGAGCGGGCACCGGTTCTACAGTACAATAGAATTGGTTTAGTATTATCGATGTCATCTTTCAGGGTCTGGAAGTTTTCGACGGGCATATTTACTGCACCATCAAGAGCGCCCATGTTGAACTCAACGGGTGAACGCACGTCGATCAACTGCCCACCGTCATTTATTTTCTCTAGTACAAAGTCACAATTGTATTTAATCATCATAAATTTTTTCAGCGTATAAACATTAGCATTCTATTATATTCGTATAAATATTGCAATATCAACATGTTATGAATTTTAAGTTATTGTCGTGATTAATCTTGTTTATTCGTAACAAATAGTTCAGCATTTGCGATTATTTTTAACGAGAAAAAACGATGTTTAAAACTAATGAATATTTTGAAGGAAAAGTTAAGTCAATCGCTTTTCAAGGATTGAATAAACCCGCTACCGTGGGTGTTATGGCTGCTGGTGAATATGTTTTTAATACTGCAGATAAAGAAAAAATGACCGTTGTCACGGGTGAAATGGTGATTAAGTTTGCTGCTGATGATGAAGCAACAACGTATTACGCCGGGCAGTCATTCGATGTCGCTGAAAATAGCGCATTTAATGTTAGTATCGAGACTGATTGCGCGTATCTATGTGAATACGGTTAACCGCTATTGATAATACCCCTGCTGTTCGCCCGTTGAAAATTGTCAACTTGTTGCCAAAATGATGAGATGAGTTCATTAGACAAGCTAAATTTCAGCAATACCTTTGCGACATTACCAGAAATATTTTTTTCCGCGCATCAACCGCAGGCGTTATCTGACGATTTCCTGATTCACTTTAATGGGCAGGTTGCCGATCTGCTTGGCATCGACAGAGATGCTGTGGAGCAAAATGATTTTCTGGATATCTTCACCACTAAAAAACCATTTGATGGATTTAAACCCATCGCCATGTGTTACGCGGGCCATCAGTTTGGTCATTATGTTCCTCGTTTAGGTGATGGCCGTGCCATATTATTAGCACAACTACGAGATAAAGATAATCGTCCCTGGGACCTGCAGTTAAAAGGTGCTGGCCCTACTCTGTATTCTCGCGGAAGTGATGGCCGTGCCGTTTTACGCTCATCGATTCGAGAGTATTTATGCAGCGCTGCAATGCATGGTTTGAATATACCGACGACACATGCACTATTCCTGTCTGGTAGTCGTGAAGAAATTTATCGCGAACAAATTGAACCCGGCGCGATGGTTTTACGCGTAGCGCCCAGTCATATTCGTTTTGGTAGTTTTGAATATTATTTTTATTCGCAGCGCCATGATGATTTAAAACGTCTGGGTGCCTATGTGCTTGAGCAGTATTATCCTCATCTATTAGCTGAAGCTAACCCCTATCTTTCATTTTTAAATGAAGTCATTGAAGTGACGGCGAAATTGATCGCAAAGTGGCAGGCGGTTGGTTTCGCCCATGGTGTGATGAATACCGATAATATGTCAATCCATGGAATCACACTGGACTATGGCCCCTTCGGTTTTATCGAACAGTTTGACCCGCAGTATATCTGTAATCATTCGGATCATCAGGGGCGTTATGCCTTTAGTAAACAACCTGAAATTGGCTTATTCAATTTAAGCTGCCTGGCGCAGGCACTATTGCCTCTTCTGCATGACGATGCGGATGAGGCGGTGAAGCTGGCAAAAGCTGCTCTTGCTAACTACCAGGCTATATTTGTAGGACATTATGCTGAACTGATGGCTGAAAAGTTAGGCTTCACTTGTGTGATAGAGAATGAACGGAAAATTGTTACAGCGCTATTGGATGTACTAGAAGCTAATCATGTTGATTACACCCTCTTCTTCAGAACCTTGAGTCAGCAGTTAAGTGCTGAAGATAAAAATAAATGCCGTGATCTGTTCATCGACAGGGCTTCCTTTGATCAATGGTATGAGATCTATCAGAATCGTTTACTTCAAGAAAATGTTCTGCCTGAAACTCGCAGTGAACAGATGAAAAAAGTTAATCCGAAATATATTTTACGTAATTACATGGCTGAAATTGCAATTCGAAAAGCGCAAGACGAAAACGATTATTCTGAAATTGAAGATCTGATGAAAATTCTCAGTGATCCTTTTAAAGAGCATTCAAGTTACGAACATTATGCGGGTCATCCACCTGAGTGGTCAAAAAATATTGAAGTCAGTTGCTCCTCCTGACAGTTATGTATATTTAAATGAAAGATTTGTTACCGACGCTTTACTATGTACATGACCCAATGTGCAGTTGGTGCTGGGGTTTTCGGCCTGTGTGGGATCAGCTACAAGATGTGTTAACAGGTAAAGTTAATGTTCAATACGTTTTAGGTGGCCTGGCTCCAGACACGGATCAACTGATGCCCGATGACATGCGAGTCAACATTCGTAGTAACTGGCAAAGAATTCAACAAGAGATACCAGGGACAGAATTTAATTATGATTTTTGGACCGATTGCCAACCACGACGTTCGACCTACCCTGCCTGTCGTGCGATTATTGCCTGTAGAATGCAGCAGCCACTATTGGAAACCAGGATGCTGCTGGCAATACAACAGGCTTATTATCTGAATGCGAAAAATCCATCAGATAATAATATTTTAGTAAAGATAGCTGATGGAATTGGACTTGATATCGATGTATTTTCAGAAGATTTAACTGGTGATAAATGCAATAAAATATTTGAAAAAGAATTACTCTTAACTAAAAAATTAGCTGTGAATAGTTTTCCTGGCCTGGTGTTATTAAATAAAAGTGTGTTGGTCAACATCCATATTGACTACACAAGCCAGAGTTACATCTTAAAACAGATATACAAAAATATTGGATCGTCTTTTTAATGCATGTGTTACGCAGCAAGACAGTTCATAACTTGTCCTAAAGCATGATCAAATGTAGAGTGATCTGCTAATATGCGAGAACGATTATCTTCAAGTTCTTTGGCAAATTCTTCGGCATCTTTTTCAATAACTTTAATACCTTTTCTATCTACAAATATCAGCTGCGCAGCGTCAGTCAGAATAACTGAAAGTTTTAGTCGTCTTATCGCTTTATCTTCGCCATTATATATTTCATACCAGACACCTGGTTTTGTGCTGTTGCTTAACTGAGATATTTTCTGTTTTGCAACTTCTATTTGTTGCTGTATCTGTAGTAATTCTTCCTCAGTGTCTGTGCCTGAATCATCGGTTAACTGTTCGTCAGACAATTCGTTATTATCTTCATCAACAACTTTTAGCCCGTACTCATCAATCATTGCTGAAAAATATTTTTTTAGTTCAGATATTTGGCTGGATATGTCATTTTTATCTTGCTGCGTTTCGTAAAGCTCATCATTTACTGCTTCGATTAATGCCATATGATTATTTTGAACCAGATTGAATTGAGTCTGAAAACGAATAGGTTGCATGCATTTAAGCAGGAGCTTAAGTAGTAGGACAGACTGTAACCATTGTTCGCTATCACGACCATGTCTTAGATAGCGATTTAGCATCAATGTAGACCAATGTTTTAAAACAAGAGGCCTTACATTGCTTGGTATTTTTTTATCACATGAAATCATTTTTAACTGAGTGATAACGATGTGACGTGCGTGTTCCTGTAGTACTTGTTTTTGTTGTTGTTTTTCAGTCTCTGCTGTCAGTGTCTCTTCTTTTTGAATTATAATTTCTAATTCATCAACCGCTTTTTCAAAAGCTGCTATATCTACATCAAAGTCATCGAGGATGGCGTCAACAATGGTTTCTAATTGACTATAAAGACGGTCTTCTTCACTATTGATGCCTCTGCCTGCGGCAGTAAGTAGATCCACTGTTGCTCTGGCGGGATGTTCATCTTCTTGAAATATGGTGTTGTCGTTCATTGCGACTTTCATTACGGGAACTTGCAGCTGGTAAATCAGATTAGTCATTATGTCTGATACTGTAGCGTCATCTGCTATAGCACCAAACATCATGCCAACAAAATCAATACTTCTTTCATCAAGTAGGTTTACCTGTTTATCTAATACGCCACCATTTTCATTACTTATACTATTAAGCAATTCCTGTTTGATTTCTTCTGGCGTTATAGTTCCAGCTTTACCATGTAAAGAGGCTAATTTGTATTGTAATTTCGATAGTGCTTTAACAACTTCTTTTCTTTCGTAACAGTTCTTTCCGTCAAGGTCATGCTGTGTTGGTGCTCGTAAGAACGACTCGGGTAGATCGATCTCATCGCCAGTAATAGTCATTTCACCGGTCATGAACTCGTTTACAACTCGGCTGATATCTTCCTTGGTTCTGGGGATGAAGTTAGTGGCTACTTTTTCATTTGGATCATAATATGTGGCCACTCGTGATGAAACTTCTTCTTCCATATGCTCGACTTCTTCACTTTTTGTCGTCTGCATAATAATTTCGGGCATGATGCCATTATCAATAAATATTTGATTAATGGTTTTATACATTACGCCAAGTTTTGAACAGACTTCCTGATCAAATAACTTGTAAAATATTAATTTAACTTCTATTGAGATCTCGATATTTTTAATGGTCTTTTGGAATATCTCACAGATGTGCTTTGGATCCAATGCCTCTTTATCAAAGATATTTTCATACATGATCTCAAGGTATTCGAGTCGCGTTTCAAGGTGATTAACTTCTACACCGTAAAGACTCATGGCTTTTGAGTGCATTGTGGTTATAGCCACCATCTCTTCCATTTCATCCTGATCGACCAGTCTTAAGTTCTCATCGTTATCAGTTTCTGTAGTTGTTTGTGATACGATTAAAGAATTATTTAAATTCACAAAGAAGCAGTGGCTGATGTTGTTTCTTTCAGTACGGAATATTTTGGTGCTGTCCATGTATTTCATACGTTCTTCATCACTTTTCGCACTGTCTGCATGATCGAATAATTTATCATTAGCAGTGGTCAGCATTTGATTCATTAAAACCAGCACGTGGTCGTTGACGCAGTTAATTACCTTGTCAATGATGTTTTTATAACTGTCAGTAGATTTGTTTGCTGAACTGGTGGAATCTTGTGAAGTATTATTTTGTTGTAAATCCATTATTGTGTCCCAAATAAATACATCTGTGATCCATTCCGAATCACAAATTAACGTAATTAATGTTTTTTTTCGTACAGGTAAAATGTACTATTTATTTATTTAGGGGCATTTATCGTTGTAAACTGATACGGATATATCGATTTTTACAACGTTGAATAACTGATAACTATTTGAAGTTTTTATATTTAATAGTCATTCTTTTTGATGATTGACTATGTGTCTAAATATAGGCATTAGGTGACATTTTTTCAACACTTTATGAGGAAAAGTCGACACTGGTGGCCTGATTTTCAGACAAACGGTAGATTTGTTTAAAAATCATCGACTTTGTGGCGAAATTTCTAATGATTTTGAGTCTTATCTAGGAGGTTTTTTTTGATTTTTCTGTAGCAGGTAATCATGGATGATTTGTAACTTTCCATCATCAACGATAAGAAAATGAGGGGTTCCTTCTAATTCCTTATTATGTGCTCGCATCCAGTGATACATGGCAACGCTATCACCTTCAAAGGAATCAAACAGCAGGTTATAAGTTGTTACCAGCAGACTGGCTTGTCGCCAGGCTTCAGTGTTTTTTGTAATGCAGGTCTGTCCAGATGTTAACTCACCTATATCACCGCACTGTTGCCCCAGTATTCTTGCTAATTCAGCGTGGTACATGCCGAGTAGTTCAATGACCTGAACAACGGACTGAGACAGTTTGCGCTCATTCTCAGTGGCATTGATAATCTTAAAAACCATAGAAAAAATCTATTATGAGGAAATCTACTGTTGGACGATTAGATATAGACAGCAGTATCCCCTGCTTTCCATAATTCATGTTTTTGAAAAACATCCTGAAACAGATCGGAGCTGATTAAGTCGCTTAACCATAGACGTACTCTGGGATACGGTGCCTGATCAAACCATTCTTTATCGACCAGTGAAAACTGTCTAATAAACGGAAAAACACCGATATCTGCCAGTGATAACTGATCTGCTAACAGGTAAGTGTTTTCAGTCAGCATGTCTTCAAGTTCTTCGATGAACTCTTCACATTTTTCCCGGTAGTATTCTTCGCTGTGTTCAGGATAGCGGTCTGCATACTTATAGTGATCAAGATCGGCTTTAAATGAATAATCATTGGTCTCGATCAATATTTCGGCATCGAGTAAAAACGCATTATTCTCACCTAGCCAGTGATCGGGGTCGTTTTGAGCAAGCGCCCATTTGACGATATCCCAGCTTTCATCGATAGCGCTACCATCTGTTAACGCCAAAACAGGAACGGTCGCATGCTCGGACAGAGCTAAAGCCTGTTCTGGCATAGCGCTTAGTTCAACTTCGCGCAGCTCGACTTTTACCCCGGAGTTTTTTAACGCCATGTGCGCGCGCATACAATAGGGGCAGCGTCGAAAGCTGTATAAAACGGCTGTGTCCATGGTCATTTCTTATCAAACAGGTATTTAAAAATGATGAGGATAATGCTCATCACACTGATAAGCCCGGCGCCAACGATCAATGGAATGTTTTGCGTCATCGATGCGTGCGCAACCCAAAAGGCATTGCCTGCAACCGATATTATAAGCATGTACATTGAGACGTCATCAGTGTGACGTGTCTTAAATGCTTTAACTATCTGGGGAACGAGAATCAGCGTGCATAGCAGTGAAGCGATCCAGCCTAATAAAACTTCTATAGTCACAAAATTATCCTTTATCGATGTTTTAAACTGGAGCGTCTGTTTTTTTCACGTTGCACGTCTTTTTCATGTTTTCGTTGCAAACTAATGGCCTGCACATCGCCGCCGAGGTGTTCTTCACCGCGTGCCTTGGCGAGCTGTACCTGTCTTTCGCGTTCAGCAAATCGTTGTCGCTGCTGTTCAGATTTTTTATCATAACAACTCGGGCAACTGACCCCTTGCACGTATTTATCACTATTTTTATCTTCTTCGGTAATAGGCAGTCTACAGGCATGGCATTGATCATATGCGCCTTTTTCTAACTGGTGATTCACGCTGACACGATTATCAAACACAAAACATTCACCTTGCCAGAGTGATTCTTCTTCGGGTACGGTTTCCAGGTATTTTAAAATGCCACCCTGCAGGTGATAGACCTCTTCGAACCCCTGCTCTTTTAGATAAGCGGTGGACTTTTCACAGCGGATGCCGCCGGTACAGAACATCGCTACTTTCTTCTGTTTTTTCGGATCCATGCTGGATTTTACGTAATCCGGGAACTGGCGAAACGTTTCTGTCTTAGGATCTTTCGCATTTTTGAAGGTACCGATGGCCACTTCATAATCATTGCGGGTGTCGATGAGGGTGACTTCTGGATCAGAGATTAAAGCATTCCAGTCTTCGGGTTTCACATAAGTGCCCACTACCTGCTTTGGGTCTATGCCTTCGACACCCATGGTGACGATTTCTTTTTTTAGTTTTACGCAGCTACGATAGAACGGCATGTCGGCATCAAAAGACTCTTTTGTTCGCAAATCTCTTAAACGTTCATCAGCACGTAACCAGGCATGCAGTTTTTCGATCGATTGTTTAGAGCCAGCAACGGTACCGTTGATACCTTCCTGCGCCAGCAACAAGGTGCCTCTGATATCGTTATCTATCATGAAGTCATGCAAAGGCTGACGTAATGCCTGGTAATTTTCAAGCGTGACAAAATGATATAGCGCAGATACAACGACCTGCTGATGCGGTGCTGGTGACATGATTATTTCTCTAATTAACCGGCTGGAGCGCTAATTAGGTATAAGCATGTCCAGAGCCAATCGGTGATTTTACCTTATTTTTAAGAAATGAAAAAACACACAATAAACTGTATCATTTGAAAACCAGAATATTCTCAAAATAATAAAAATACTATGCAAACCTTAAATGATCTGATTTCTTCCCTAAATGGCATCGTATGGGGGCCGTTGATGTTGATCCTTATATTAGGTACAGGTCTGTATCTGATGTATGGCCTGTCCTTTCTGCCCTTAAGACGTATTGGCTACGGCTTTAAATTACTCTGGCAAGGCCGGAAGCAAACAGGCGAAGGCGATATAGCGCCATTTAATGCGCTAATGACGTCACTATCCGCTACCATCGGCACCGGAAATATTGCCGGCGTGGCGACAGCTATATTCTTAGGGGGGCCCGGGGCTTTATTCTGGATGTGGTGCACTGCGCTGGTCGGTATGGCTACCAAATATGCCGAAGCGGTACTGGCGGTTAAATATCGAGAAGTCGATAAAAACGGTTTACACATCGGTGGCCCGATGTTTTACATCAAAAATGGATTAAAACCGCATTGGGGGTGGTTAGGCACCTGTTTCGCAGTGTTCGGTGCACTGGCCGGTTTTGGTATCGGTAATACCATACAGGCTAACTCGGTTGCCGATGTCATCAATAACACGTTTAATGTACCCCATTGGCTTACCGGAGTAATCATCGCTGTACTCGCCGCACTGGTATTAGTGGGCGGTATCAAACGTATCGGTAGTGTCGCTGGCAAGCTGGTGCCGTTGATGGCTTTATCATATGTCATCGCTGGCCTGGTAATTCTCATCGGTAATTATGAAGCGCTGCCACACGCTATCTCACTTGTCTTTACTCATGCGTTTACCCCAACGGCAGCGACCGGTGGTTTTGCCGGTGCGGCGGTGTGGGCGGCCATCCGATTTGGTGTGGCGCGCGGTATCTTTTCCAATGAAGCCGGTTTAGGCAGTGCGCCTATCGCGCATGCGGCTGCGAGTACCAACAGTCCGGTGCAACAGGGAACCATCGCCATGTTGGGCACCTTTATCGATACCATTATCCTGTGTTCGATTACCGGTCTGGTTATTATCACCACGGGTGTCTGGACAAGTGGCGAAACCGGTGCGAGTTTATCGTCAGCCGCCTTCGAAACTGCCCTGCCCGGCGTCGGCAGTTATATCGTCACCATCGGTTTAAGTATTTTTGCTTTTACTACCATCCTTGGCTGGAGTTTTTATAGCGAAAAGTGTGTTGAATATCTATTTGGTGAAAGCGCGATAAAATCATTTAGAATTTTATGGATACTTGCCGTGCCTGTAGGCGCAACAGCCAGTCTGGATTTTATCTGGCTGGTGGCGGATACCTTAAACGCATTGATGGCGATACCCAACCTGGTCGCCTTGATACTATTGAGCCCGGTGGTTTTTAAATTAACCAAAGATCATTTCAACAATCTTTCATAGCTAGCAATAACCGATAGTTGTAAATTTTTATGTTTGCTGAATTTTCAGTACTAGAAATAGTATTAACCGGCCTGTTGTTTATGTGGGCAGGTTTCGTTCGCAGTGGTCTGGGTTTTGGCGGCGCAGCTTTAGGTCTGCCCTTCATGTTGTTCATTTACGATCAGCCGCTTTACTGGTTACCCATCATCGGTGCTCACCTGTTATTTTTTACCTCATTAACATTACGCACCCGACTGAATAATGTTAACTGGCAATATTTAAAGTCATCACTTTTTTATATCATTCCACCGGCGTTGATCGGTGTGTTTGGTTTAGTGAATTTGCCTAATCTGTGGATAGTAACTTTTATCTACAGCATCACCCTGCTCTACGCGGTGATGTGGTTATTTAATAAGAGTATTCATAGTGACAATAAATGGATTGATAAAGCATTACTTATTTTTGGTGGGTATGTCGCCGGCACTTCGTTAACGGGTGCACCATTAATGGTGGCAGTCTATGTGCGTAATGTTAATCAATCACAATTACGTAATACGCTATTTGTACTCTGGTTTATTTTAGTCGGCATAAAAATGACCACCTTTGCTGCGCTGGGTGTTGATCTAAATGTACTCACTGCGATTGTTCTTTTACCGGTAGCGGCGGTTGGGCATTTTATCGGTTTGAAAACACACGATAAAATTTTGCGGAATGATGTTTTGTTTAAGCGGGTTATTGGGGCGATGTTGGTGGTGGTTAGTGGGCTGGCACTTTGGAATTTGTACTAGTTATTGTATTTGGTTTTTTGGCACTTACGACTATTTTAAATTTAACTTGTGTTTTTTGCCTTTGACGGGCAAGTCGCTTTTCTTTCAATAGCAAAAGAAAAGTAACCAAAAGAATGCCATCCCGATTCGATTGCCCCGAGAAAAACACTCGGGGTGCCTGAATCCTCAGCTATTGCCTACGAGCCGCCTTGACGCGCTATCCGTGCGCGCAAGGCTAAATTCGCCTTCCCTGGCGAATTTACTCTACCAATAACTAAGCATTCAGCAATCGAAAGGGGAATCTAAAAACAAATAAAGAAACAAATAAAGAAACAAAACGGTGGAGTCAAAATAAAAAAATAACAGCGGACATGGTTTGTGGTGAATGATTACCGTTTGCCACCGACCACTTTAATTCCGTTTTATTGCGGCGTCACTATCGAACGACTTGTCACGGGACTGTACATTAAGCTGAGTTGTTTACTGATAGCATTCCATACCTATACAGAGTACTGGAGGTGCCTTTGCTCTTTCTTCTTGTCCTCGTTTTTGTTCTAAAAGAGTCTTCTTTCGTTCCTTTTCAATGTTTTCAGGAAGATTCGGATTATTAAAGTCATTATCAGGATGACAGCTCGGTCCTGTAGTCATGCCGGTAATTATGAAATCGCTATATGGAATTCCCGTTGGTATGATATACCCATCATCAAATGAAGGGCTCAACTCATATTTTCTGGAGACAGGGGCATCTTTAGAAATGATTTGAAATTCGTCTAGCGTTTCACCTGGCTTAACACCAGGCGCCCAGCCTACTTTATAACTATACAGGTTTGATGAACCAGAAATATGTCTGTACTCACCTATTCCACATTGGTAATGCTGTTTGTTGCTGTTAGATTTACTTTTAGGTCGATAGCCGTGACGTTCATCTGACAACCATTTACAGCTAACATCTATTTCAAATTTGGCTATCTCACCTTTATTAGAAATACCAGACTTGATGCTGTAATCATAAACATATAGACCGTCCGTATTAACTGACCATTCACTGGTTATGACTGTATCAGACAAATCAGAATAAGGCACTTCGCCATTAAAGACGGCTCTCTGCTCTTTGGTCAATTTATCAGTATTGAGTATTGGTGTTTCAATGCATGAAGGCGCTTTAATCTTACCTTCCCGAATAATTTCTCCATTCGTGTTTGTAACAGAATAAACACGCTCAATTGGTGTGTTTGGAGAATAAAACCAAACCGCTTGTTTTTGTTTATCCGGATGAAGTGACCACGATAAATTTTTTTTCGTTTTGTTATGGTCTTTAGATATATCCCAAAAACTAACATCTGTTGATGGTGTAGCCTTTGAGCAATCGATATCTAATTTAAACGAATCTAATTCCAGCTCGGTAAATACATAAACATATATAAAAACATCTCCCTCTCTAAGAGATTCATATTTATCTATATGAACGCTTACCGGTTCACTAAACAAAGAAAAGAAATGATCATCACTTTCTTTATCACCCCAGAAAGGATGCAAAGCCTGAATATAATGCGGGTCCGCGTTGCTTATTGATGAAAACAGAAAGAAATATAAAAGTAAGAATAATTGTTTCATTTATAACCACATAGACATAATAACTTTCCGCTATTAGGAGCCGACCTCCGTCCTAAGCGTGGATTAACGCATGCGTCAGAGCCATAATAATTAAGGGCATAAGCCTATTAACAAACGGGATCGGAGGTCGACATGACAAGTTCAAACATACTATTTATTGGCATGGATGTACATAAAGAAAGCATAGAAATTGCAATTGCTGACGGTACTAATCATGAAGTGCGTCGCTACGGTAAGATTGGCGGTACGCATGATGCCATGCGTAAAACATTACGTAAGCTGGTTTCACAGGGGGCGACACTGCACTTTTGTTATGAGGCTGGTCCCTGTGGTTACGAGCTGTATCGTTACCTGGTATCATAAGGCCACGATTGCTGGGTGGTGGCACCATCGATGATTCCGAAGAGACCTGGCGACAAAGTTAAAACCGATAAACGGGACGCGGTGCAACTGGCGCGTTTGTTACGCGCGGGTGAACTCACCCCGGTATACGTACCTGATCGTGAGGATGAAGCTATCCGTGATTTATCGCGGGCACGAGAAGATACTATGCTGGTGCAGAAAAGTGCGCGTCAACGGCTGAAATCATTTTTGTTACGCCATGACATTCGCTATCAGGGAAAAACTTCCTGGACCGAAGCGCATTTACGTTGGTTAGCGGATGAAGTGCGTTGCCCATCCCCTGCGCAACAGATCGTATTCCAGGAATACGTCAATGCCGTGACTGAGTCTCAACAACGACTTCAGCGGCTTGATCAACAGATTCTGTATTTTGTTGAACAGTGGCGACTGTATCCGGCCGTGCAAGCCTTGATGAGTCTGCGCGGCGTGCAAATGATTGTTGCAGTGACCGTTGTCTCCGAGCTCGGCGACTTAAGCCGTTTCAGCAACCCCAAACAACTGATGAGTTTTTTAGGGCTCAATCCGTCAGAGTACTCAAGTGGTCAACGTCAAACACGTGGACGTATAACCAAAACAGGCAATGGCCATGTACGTCGAATCTTAATTGAAGCCGCCTGGTGTTATCGCTATCCGGCTAAAGTAAGTCCTGAAATACAAAAACGACAAGAGAATCTACCGCTACCGATACGCAACATAGCATGGAAAGCACAATTACGATTAACACAGCGTTATCAACACATGCAAAAAAAAGGCAAACCGCATAATGTCACCGTTGTTGCGCTTGCTCGTGAACTAGCCGGTTTCATGTGGGCGATAGCAAATGAAGTGAAGTATCCACGGTAAGAAAGTAAGAATAAAAAAACAAAAATGGACCATACAAGAATAATAGCGGATCAAGAATAACAATAAAATATGGAAATTTTACCGCAAGATGTGTAAAATAAAATACTTCAAGAGCAAGATCAATTGTTGCAAAAAATACATGAAAAGCTAAAAACATATTTAAAAAGAGAAATACTGATACGCCCGTCCTGGAGGAAGAAAGTTACGCAAGTTGGCTCAGTGAGTCACAGGATGGGGATTTCCTTTATCATATTTTCTCGAAGATTAGTGCGTTTTATGAACCACCATGTCACTGATTCGGAATCAGATTGGTTTGTTTATGAGCAAAAAACGCTTGATAAGAAGATTAAAGCGGTACTAAAAGACCAGGTTGAAAAATACGGTAGTTATTCCTATTTCTATGGCCATCCGTATCAGTCACTGGGGATTTTGGGTGTTTACGGTGAACGTTCTACAGAGGAGCGATTCGAGTGCTATGAACTTCGAGATATTATAAAGCATGATGATAGGCTACTCGATATAGGTTGCAATTGTGGGTTTATGGCCGTCTACACTGCATTCAGAACAGGTTGTCGCGCAAATGGTATCGATATTAATCCTTATATGACGCGTATTGGAGAACTGTGTGCAGATTACCTTAGATTATCTGACAGGGTAAACCTGGAAGCGATTAAAATTCATGATTTTAAACCAGATGAGATATATACCGTTGTATTTTCATTCGCTACACATTGGACTGACGACGAAAACTACCGTGTCCCACTCCGTGAGCATTTTGAGCGACTGGCGGGATACCTTGATAACGGTGGGTTGCTAGTATTTGAAAGTCATGCAAATGATGTGGGTGATGAAGAATTTTACGCTACCATAGATTCGATTGGTGATATTTTTAGTTTGCAAAGTAAAAAAGACACGGATCAGGCTACTCGTCACCTTTATCTTTTCAGGAAAGTTTGAGAGTTATCTACCTGAGATTTTTTTGAATGAATACTTCGTCAAATGATAGTCTTGAACATGATTATGCACTTCGGCTTGAAGGCGTTTGTAAATTCTACCCTATTTTATCTCATCCGCTTGATGGGCTTAAATATATTACGAGCATTACATTTGGTAAGCATGAAAAGATTTTTGACACAGTTAAGTCTGTCAAGGCACTGGATAATATTTCTTTTAGTATTCGGCGTGGTGAACGCATAGGTGTGATAGGTAGGAATGGTGCTGGTAAAAGCACCTTGCTGGAGTTGTTGGCTGGAGGGCTAGATTTAACTAAAGGAAGGATTCAAATAAATGGAAGTATATACAGTCTACTTTCTAATAGTGTTGGTTTTAATGAAGAGTTATCTGCATATGAAAATGCAAGGAATTTTCTGGGCTACTACGAAATTTCAGGTGAAGATCTTGAGAGACGCCTGAAAGAGATTGAGGACTTTGTCGAACTTGGAGAATTTTTTTACCAGCCAATAAAGCAATATTCTCTGGGGATGCGAGTAAGAGTTGAATTTGCAACGTCAACAGCAGTTAAGGCAGAAATAATAACAATTGATGAAGTACTCGGCGCAGGGGATATGTACTGGGCAGAAAGATGTGCACGACGTATGGAAACTCTTTGCCATAGAGGAAACACGTTAATTATAGTATCTCACTCCCTGGATCAGATTATGCGTTATTGTGATCGTGTAATATGGATTGAAAAAGGGAAGATTGTTAT
>CAJXZZ010000013.1 GCA_913065105.1 uncultured Gammaproteobacteria bacterium
AATAGCGCTTAATCGTACCATCGATGACACGAATATAGTCGAGAAGCAACTCGGTTATGCAATCTATGCCGAAATACCACTTTCAGAATATCAGAACAAGGCATCCAGGGCTGCCAAAAAACGCTCGGAGAGTACCCGCTACGAACTTCTTGCTCATGTGAATAAGGATGATCATGTTCTCGAAAGTTTCAGAAGCCTGCGCACCAGTATCCAGTTTGCCTTGATGGAAGCAGAGAATAAAATAGTTATGATATCAGGGCCGTCTCCAGAGATCGGTAAATCATTTGTTTCGAGCAATTTTGCTTATCTAATGGCCGAATCAGGTAAAAGGATATTATTAATTGATGCCGATATGCGCAAGGGTCATATCCATACCTCATTTAATATTGAACAATCACCAGGATTATCCGAAATGCTTAGTGGTGAACACGAGTTATCAGATGTTATTCATAAGGATACCTTGCATAAAGATTTGGACGTAATTACTAGTGGTATTTATCCACCTAATCCCTCAGAGCTTTTGATGAGCGATGCTTTCAAAACCTTATTAAATAACATTGAAGAAAACTATGATCTGGTTATTATCGATACCCCGCCGATTTTAGCGGTAACGGATGCATCAATTGTGGGGCAATATGCTGCAACCAGTTTTATGATTCTGCGTTCGGGCAGTCATCATCTGCGTGAAATCCAGATGGCATTCAAACGGTTTAAGCAGAATGGTGTACACATCAAGGGAGCTATCTTCAATGGTATCGAGTTGAAGAATGGGCGTTACGGTGATAAGTATTACTGTTATAAATATGAGTACAAAAATAATTAGAAATGCATTAATAACCAGGTGGCGATCAATGTGTTTATCCATCGACCAACCAACTATTCTTCGAACTGGGATATTCATTATTGGGATTGTTTGAAAACTGTTCATGGCAATAAAAACAGACCAAGACAAATTAAACAAGACGTCCCTATTAGACGAGAACTGAATCAATAAATAACTCAAATATCATTTTTTTAATAATAGGTGAAGAAAATTCGCGTGATTTTAGTAAAAGTTTGATATTCGTATGTTTGATTTCAATAATCCAAAAGCCAATTTGAGCTAGCAGGCTACCGTATGAGCCTATCGTAAGAATAAGCGCATCGTACTCAATTGTAAGTTCATTGAAGCTGATAATGGCTACGGTAAGTCTTACAATCAGGTCAGTCTCAAAGTAAATAATAGAAGTTATTAGTTGATCGTATATGATTTCCATATCTACAGTTCAACATGAAATGTAGATCACGCAAGGGCCTAAAAGCTAATTTCTTTGAAATTTGATCTTGGGTAGCTATCTGATAAATCTCTATATGTTCGATCAGCCAGGTTATGCTTATTCGAAGCGCGGACTGATCTTGAAAATTAGATATGTCGCGCTCCATAAAAGCGCCATAAAAGCTCCAATATTGGGGCTATTCAGGACAACTCAGGGCTAAACTAGTGATTTTTTTAGTGGTGATGGTGTTTGTTAAAGGCTAATAAAAACAATATCTTGTGATATTATTTGGGGACTGATAAACTACTAAATTGTGGTGCCGAGAAGAGGACTTGAACCTCCACGAGCATAAGCTCACTAGCACCTGAAGCTAGCGCGTCTACCAATTCCGCCACCTCGGCAAGTGCTGAAATTTCACGCAGCGAACTTTACAAGGCGTTAAACCCATTGTCAATTTGTTACTGCTCTATTTATTACCTTATACCTTATATATTTGTACCTTTAAATTATGTTGAAAAAAATCAAGAATAAACTCCTCTCTCGCTTTGGTAAAAAAACCGCGGTTGTAGAGAAACAGGAATCTGTATCAAAAGGCCCTCAGCCTAAAACCAGAGGACCGAAGAAACACAAATCAAAACGCACATCAAAACGTCCAGACAAACGCTCAAAGAAAACCAGGGATCCTGAAGCAAAATCAGAAGCCAGACGTTACGAGAACCCGGTTGCTAGTCGTACTCTAATCCTTGAAACCATCAGTGAAAACGGCATGATGACGCAGTCATCAGTATTTAAGGAATTACATGTCAAGCCTGACCAGGAAGAGGGTGTTCGTCGACGCTTGGGCGCCATGGTTCGCGATGGACAGCTTATACAAAATCGTCGAGGTGGTTTTTTACCGGTCGATGAAAAGCATCTGATTCGTGGTCATGTGATCGCACATGCTGATGGCTTTGGGTTTTTAGTGCCAGATGAAGGTGGTGATGATCTGTTTTTAAATGCAAAACAGATGCGCGGTGTATTGCATGGTGATCGTGCAGTTGCAACGGTCGCCGGTGTAGACAGGCGAGGTCGATTAGAAGGTTCTGTCATCAGCGTGATCGAACGTGCTAACACCACGCTGATCGGTCGTCTATTTATCGAAGAAGGCATCGCCTTTATCGTGCCGGACAATAAGCGTATCACTGACAATATTCTGATTCCGTCGAATATGACAGGTGAAGCAGTTGCAGGACAGATAGTTAAAGTTGAAATCACCAGCCAGCCGACGAAAAGGAAACAGGCGGTAGCCAAAGTTGTTGATGTTATCGGCGAGCACATGGCGCCGGGCATGGAAATTGAAATGGCCATTCATAATCATAGTATTCCCTATGAGTTTTCTGATGCCACAGCCAGTCAGGCGAAAAAATTTGGTGATAGTGTAAAAGATGAAGATAAATTAAAAAATAATCGTGTTGATCTGCGTGATCTGTACCTGGTTACTATCGATGGTGCAGATGCCAGAGACTTTGATGATGCAGTGTATTGTGAACCACGTGATGGCAAAGGCTGGAAGCTAATCGTTGCTATTGCCGATGTTGCGCATTATGTTGATCTAGGTTCTCCATTGGACGAAGAAGCCTATGAACGTGCTACCTCTGTTTATTTTCCTGGCCGTGTGGTGCCTATGCTGCCAGAAGAACTGTCGAATGGATTGTGCTCGATCAACCCTGATGTTGACCGTCTGTGTATGGTCTGCGAAATGTTTGTTAATCAACAGGGTGAGATCGAGAGTTACGACTTTAAAGAAGCAGTCATGTGTTCTCATGCGCGACTAACTTACACCCAGGTTGCCGAGGCTCTTGAAGCTGATGGTACCGGTGAGATTGCGGCCGATGTTTATCCCCATATCGTTAACTTAAACGAGATGTACCACGCACTTTCTGCGGCTAGAGTGCAGCGTGGGACTATCGAATTTGATACCACGGAAACGATCATCAATTTCACTGATGAAAAACGCATAGATAGCATCCGACCTTCGGTACGTAACGAAGCACATAAGATAATTGAAGAATGCATGATCTCGGCTAATGTCTGTGCGGCAAAATATATTGCTAAGAGCAAGAACCCTTGTCTGTATCGTGTGCATGAAGACCCTGCCGATGAGAAGATAGAAGACCTGCGCGGTTTTCTTTCCGACCTTAAGTTGAAACTTGGCGAACCTTCAAGAAAAATTAGTTCGAGCGATTATGCTGCGCTTAGTGCAGAGATAAAACAGCGTGATGATTTCCATATGATTCAGACGCTGATGTTACGTTCGATGAAACAGGCAATATATAAAGCTGAAAATTCAGGACATTTTGGTCTGGCATTGACGCATTATGCGCATTTCACTTCGCCAATCCGTCGTTATCCTGATCTGCTGGTGCATCGTGCGCTGAAACATATCGTTCGTAAGGCGAAGACTGCAGATTATATGTATAGCCAGGATCGTATGATGATTATGGGTGAGCATTGTTCAAACAATGAACGCAGAGCAAATGAAGCGACACGTGATGCTGAGTTTGCGCTGAAATGTGAATATATGCTGGATAAAGTTGGCCAGGATTTTGATGCGCATGTAACGGGTGTTGTCGGTTTCGGGTTGTTTGTCGAACTGGATGAGCATTATGTTGAAGGCCTGATACACATTACTAACTTGCCTAAAGATTATTATGTGTTTGATCCAAAAACACATCTGCTCGTAGGTGAAAACCGTGGCAAACAGTTTGGTCTGAACGATAAAGTACGCATCCGCGTTTCACGCGTTGACATGGATGAGCGTAAGATCGATTTTGAATTATTGTCGGATGACTGAACAATTATCGTCTTGCTGTTGGAACAGGCAGCGAGAAAATAATAATTCACCGCAGAGACGCGGAGGCGCAGAGTAAAGCTTTTATTGTTTGTTGCGCCACAGGCGCTATAAATAAATTAAAACTCTGCGCCTCCGCGTCTCTGCGGTGAAAGTTTTTATTGGTAACACATAAATAATAATGGCAAAAAAATCTCACGAATTGATCTATGGTATCCATGCTGTTGAAGCAGCGCTTAGGAACCAGCAGGAAAATGTCTTACAGGTTTTTGTGCAACAGGGCCGTAATGATAATCGTATAAAAAAACTTTTAGACATTGCAGATAACTCTGGCATTAATGTTCAATCGATAAGCAATGAAAAATTAAAAGAAAAATGCCCTAAGGCCAGACATCAGGGTGTAGTGGCTGAAATCCGTCTGAGTAAAAACAGTGCGTTGTCACTGGATGATATTTTAGATAAAGAACAATTATTATTGCTCGTGCTTGATGAAGTACAGGATCCTCACAATATCGGTGCTTGTCTGCGTACAGCGGATGCTGTTGGCGTCGATGCTGTTATTGTCTCTAAAAATAGAAGTCCGGCATTAACACCTGTGATCAGAAATGTTGCCAGCGGTGCGGCTGAAACCGTGCCTTACATCATGGTTTCAAACCTTGCCCGTGCGCTGGAAAAAATAAAAGAAAACAATGTCTGGATCATAGGTACAAGTGGCGACTGCCCACAGACGATATATGATGCAAGTAAAAATTTGAAGAGTAATCAAAGCCTGGCGTTAGTCATGGGGTCAGAAGGCAAAGGTATGCGACGTTTAACACGTGAGGCATGTGATGAACTAGTGTCCATACCGATGCAGGGTAGTGTCGAGAGTTTGAATATTTCCGTTGCTACAGCTGTCTGTTTATATGAAATTCGTCGCCAGCAGATAACGTCTTCTTCTGAGGCATAAAAGCGGAGATGAGTGCTGTTTCTGAATTACATCTTATTATACCGGCTGCATGTGGTCCGCTTGCGGAGGTACAGTCGTTACAAGATAATCCTGTTTTAAAACACTGGGTGAATACCTTGTCACGTGCACATAGTGCTGTGTCTGCCGATAACTTGCATGATGTTATTAAATCAGTATTCAGTTTATCTATTGACGGTGATCTACCAACGGCTGCTTTGACTATGTTTGCAAATCAAACGCATGATGCCTCATTAAATTATCTACACGCCGACCCGGTTCATTTACGGGCTGATTTAGATCATGCGATATTAAGCTCTAGTGAAGATATGTCTATCAAGGAAAACGAAGCTGAGCAACTATGCGCAGCGCTTAATCAGCACTTCAACCAGGATGGTCTGGATTTTTTCAGAATAAATAATAATCAGTGGGTCCTATCGAGTAAAAAACCTATTCAGATGAACACTACGCCATTAGTCGATGCTGTTGGCAGAAATGTTAATTTCATATTGCCGCAGGGTGAAGGTTCAGGTAAGTGGAAACAGTTACTCACAGAAGCGCAGATGTTGATGCATGCACATGAGGTTAATATAAACAGAGACAATCATGGCTATCAGAGTATCAATAGTCTCTGGTTTCATGGCTGTGGGAAATTGCCTGTAATTACTGGTAGTAAAATAACCAGCGTCTGTAGTGACCATGATGTGTTCAAAGGTTTAGCTAGTCAGATGAAATGTGATTTTATACAGAGACCGAATTCTGTCAACGAATACATGGAATTTTTATTGGACAACGAGGATAAGAGTGTTGATGTTTTGCATTTCTCAGAACTCGAACATCTGATCAATTATACCGATGTTAGTATCTGGCTGGATAGATTAACGGAAATATTGAATGACTGGGTATACCCGCTGCTAAAACTGGCGAATAAAAACAATATTAAAGTTACCGTTTACCCCTGCAATAATAAACGATATCAGTTTTCAAAATATGATTCTCTAAAATTCTGGCGTCGAGGTTCATTAGGTCAGCATGTCAATAGTTACTCATCAAATGTCTGAAGGTAAAATTCTTGCTGATCAGGTATCTATGACTTCTTCGATCGTGCGCAGAAATACGGAGATAAGCAAGGCGTTGAACGATAGTGATCTACATCCTTTATTAAAAAAGATTTATGCTAACCGAGGGGTTACAACGCTAAAGCAGGTAACCTATAGCTTGAATGATCTGCTTGATTATTCATTGCTAAAAGATATCGATATCGCTTCGGAAATCATTGCCAATGCGATCATGCAACAAAAAAATATTCTGATAGTAGGTGACTTTGATGCTGACGGGGCGACCTCATCTGCTGTGATGATACGCTCACTGAAGGCATTTGGTTTGCTCGATGTTGACTATCTGGTGCCAAACAGATTTGATTTTGGTTACGGTTTAAGTCCGCAGATAGTCGATGTTGCGGCACAGCTTAAATCGACATCAGGATCACCACCGGATCTGATCATCACCGTTGATAATGGTATCTCAAGTATCGAAGGTGTCAAACGTGCCAATAATCTGGGTATCCAGGTGGTGGTGACGGATCATCATTTATCCGCTGATGAACTTCCAGACGCAGCTGCTATTGTGAACCCTAATCAACCTGGCTGCGACTTTCCTACAAAATCAATTGCTGGTGTGGGTGTCGCTTTTTATGTGATGCTTGCGGTGCGGGCTGTATTACGAGAAAAAAACTGGTTTGGTGAAAAATTGCCTGAGCCGAATATGGCCAATTATCTCGATCTTGTTGCCCTGGGAACGGTCGCTGATGTTGTGCCTCTGGATGAGAATAACCGTATTTTGATCGAGTTTGGACTGCAACGGATAAGAGCTAATAAAGGCTGTGCTGGCATCAATGCGCTGTTAACTATCGCTGGTAAGTCAATCGAGTCTTGTTCATCACAGGACTTCGGTTTTATCGTCGGACCGCGCTTAAATGCAGCTGGACGTTTAGATGACATGTCTGTGGGTATCGAATGCCTGTTGAGTGACGATTACGAGCAGGCACTACATTATGCAACGATGCTTAATCAGATGAATATACAACGTCGTCAGATCGAAGCAGAGATGCTGGAGCAGGCGTTAGCGCTTATGGATCAACAGGTATCTCTGCTTACTGGCAGTGACGAAATACCTGATGCTCTGGCATTGTATGACGAGCAATGGCACCAGGGGGTCGTCGGTTTACTGGCATCAAGGATAAAAGAAAAATTTCATCGCCCGGTGATCGCATTTGCCGATTCAGGCAATGGTGAGATTAAAGGCTCAGGACGCTCTATACCCGGGTTACATATCCGCGATGTTCTGGATGCAGTTTCAAAACAACATGCAGGCCTGATCGATAAATTTGGCGGTCATGCGATGGCAGCAGGTCTGACAATAAAAAAGGATAATTTTGAAAAATTCAAAAAGGTTTTTAATGAACGGGTGAGTTCAGTTCTGCGTCCGGAAGACCTGAATAATAACAGTGAAACAGATGGACCCATAGATGCAAAGTATTTAACAATTGATACATCCGAACAGCTTAAGTATGCCAGTCCCTGGGGGCAGTTATTTCCAGAGCCAGCTTTTGATGATTGTTTCAAAGTTGCCAATTGGCGTATCGTCGGTGAGAAACATCTAAAACTGGATCTTATCAAGGAAGATAGCGGAGAATGTTTCGCTGCCATTGCTTTTAATAAAACCGATGCAGATCTGCCGGCAGGGGATAATAGTATCCGTATAGTCTATCGGCTTGATGTGAACGAATTTAGAGGTAATCGCAGTCTGCAGCTAATCGTTCAGCATATTGAAGCGGTAAATTGATGCGGTTTGTCAGACAATTAAAAAAGGTAGTTTAATGTACTCTTTATTACGGAAATTTTTATTTTTATTTGATGCGGAAACTGCCCATGTTTTTTCATTAAATATGCTGAGTTTTTTTAACTCACTTGGTCTGTTGAAATTATTTTTTAAAAAGCGCATTGATGCGCCAGTCACTGTTATGGGGATAGAATTTCCTAATGCAGTCGGTCTTGCTGCCGGTCTGGATAAAGATGCCAGACATATTGAAGCACTGGCGAAATGTGGTTTTGGATTCATCGAAGTCGGAACCGTTACGCCACTGGCGCAGCCGGGTAATGACAAACCGCGTCTGTTTCGATTGGTTGAAGACAGCGGCATTATAAATCGAATGGGATTTAATAATGCGGGTGTAGACGCGCTCGTTAAAAATGTAAAAAAAAGCAAGCCGTCCTGTGTCCTGGGAATCAATATTGGAAAAAATAAAAATACACCGTTAGAAAATGCGGCAGATGATTATTTGCTCTGTATGCAGCAAGTCTATGCATATGCTGATTACATCACTATTAATATATCTTCGCCTAATACACCGGGATTGAGAGAGTTACAGCATGGTGAAGGTTTGACATCACTATTAACACAGCTCAAAGATAAGCAGGCTGAGTTAGAAAAACAACATCATCGTTATGTGCCACTGGCGGTAAAAATTGCTCCTGATCTTGAAGCGAGTGAAATAGTTGATATTGCTGAACGATTAATCGCGGCAAGTATAGACGCTGTGATAGCAACCAATACGACAAATAGTCGTCCACCATCTTTGTTATGCCAGGAACTTGCGCAGGAACAAGGTGGGCTCAGTGGGCGACCAGTCTTCGAACTATCGACTAACGTTCTCAGACAGCTAGTGGCAGCGCTTGACGGTAAGATACCAGTAATCGCTGTAGGTGGGGTTTCATCTGCAGATGATGCCTTTGAAAAAATTAAAGCAGGGGCTAGCCTGGTACAGATATACACTGGCTTTATATATTCTGGTCCAAAGTTAATTCATGACTGTGTAGCGCGATTAAAGAACAATTAAAACATTATGATCATTTTGTTAAATACATGATGCTTTCTGCTATATTTAAATATAATAATCTAATAAAAACATAATCTTATCTGATTTTTTGGTGGCTGAATTTGTAACAAGATATTATGGCTTGTGAATGTAACAGGCTACCGATTTTCACAATATTTGAGGTGTAGTAATGAGTGAGCGTTTGTACTTATTTTTTGTCGGCGTATTTATTTTGATTGCACTCTACTTCGAAGTAGATGTAATGATATATCTATTGTGTTTGTTGTTGTTTATAGAAGGAATAACAAATTTTCGCTTAACCACTTTAACGCAAAAGCTTATGCATGTAACTGTGCCGGTCGGCCTGGTTTCTTTTCAAACGCATCAACGTTTTGAATTTGATGCGCTCAGAGCATGGCGTATAACTGTTGCGGCTATGTTAGGCGGTTCATTCTTTTTATTACGCGAATATGGTTTAGAAGTCGTCTGGTTTTTTCCCTGGTTCATGGGGTTTGCAATTATGGGTGCAGGCGCTAGCAGTGTTTGCCCGGTACTTTTATTTATAAGATGGATCGGGTTTAAATAGTAAAAAGTGCAAGATAAAGAGCAACAATTTGAAGTAAAACTTCCTACTCGAATTACAGGTCTGGTTTTTTGGGGCCTGGTTTTTATTGGCTTGTTTGTTGCTGTCATTATTTTACATTTTGCCGAAACAAATCTGGAGACTGAAAATAATGAGGAGATGTTAGTCATCTCTTACGAGATCGAAGAAATTCTTGAGCAATATTCAGAAGCGCCAGTTTTAAAGAAGGCTGCTGATCGGATAATTAATAAAATAAATGAGCATGTAAATGCAAGTGGTTTTCATGCGGTAAGGTTACATGAAGGCGATCAATCTTTGTCTATTGGAAAAATAAATGAAGATGATGATTTGTATGAATTCACCTTGCATTATTACCCCAAAAATTCAAATATGCTGCAGGCCATTAACATGACGGTCTACTGTGCAGATTCAAAAGATATTATTTCGAATCTCCGTAAAAAATTCATGTTATCGATAGGTATTGGTGTTTTTATTTTTGGCCTGCTTCTCCAGCGTATCTTACAGAAGATGATATCCGCACCATTTCAAAAAATGGTGGCTACGGCTGAAGATTTTTCTCAAGGAAAAGAAGATGTCCGTTTTGATGAAAAACGCCAGGATGAATTTGGTTATCTAGGGAAGTTTATAAATGATGCAATAAGTGCAATTTTAAAACATAAAAATGATCTCGTGCTTGCGCTTGAACGGGCATCAGCATCTGAGATTGCATTAGGTATTGAGAAAGAACACGCAGAAGTTACTTTGTCTTCAATTACTGATACGGTAGTTACCGTTGATGTCGATGAAAACATTGTTTACATTAATCCAGCAGGTGAAAAATTGTTGGGGCGTAAAAGTACGGAGATTCATGGTAAACCATTTAAAAAAGTATTTGTGATCATTGAAGAAAGCTCTAATTCTTCAGTAGAAGATCCATTGCACGATTGCTTTTTAACTGGGGGAATAGTTCATCTATCAGAGCATTCATCACTAACGGTACATGGTTCAACGTTGGTCTCTATCGAAGCATCTATCGCTCCGATGAAGTCAACATCAGGAGACTTACTGGGTGCGGTGATAGTTATTCAGGATGTAAGTCATACGCGTCTATTGACCAGACAACTTTCATATCAAGCAAGCCACGACATGTTAACCGGGTTGTATAACCGCCGAAAATTTGAAGAATACCTTGGTGAACTCATCGACGATATTAGTGAGGAGAACAGGCAGCATTCATTGCTCTATCTTGATCTTGATAACTTTAAAATTGTTAATGATAGCTGTGGCCATGTTGCCGGTGATGAGTTACTAAAGCAACTTCCCATATTGTTTAATAAGGTATTACGTAGTGCTGATATCGTCGCGCGACTTGGTGGTGATGAATTTGGCGTAATTCTTGAAAATTGTGACCTGGGTAAGGCGGAGAATATCGCGGAAAAAGTTCGTCAGACAATTAAAGATTATCGATTTGTCTGGGGTGATAGGACATTTGAAATTGGTGTTAGTATTGGCGCAATTGGAATAAATGCTGATAATTCTAATATTTCACAGATCTTGAGTGCGGCAGACATGGCCTGTTATGCGGCAAAAGATTCTGGACGTAATAGCGTACATGTCTATAAATCTTCTGATAAAGCTGTGACTGAACGATATGGTCAGATGCATTGGACTGCTAAAATTTCTAAAGCGCTTGAAGAAAACCAGTTCCAACTTTATCAACAGCCTATGATTGGCATGGTAGATAGTAATAAATCCCATCTTGAGATATTGCTCCGCATGATTGACGAAGATGAAAATGTAATTCTGCCGGGTGCCTTTATGCCAGCGGCCGAACGTTATGGATTAATGCCGGCAATTGATCGCTGGGTAATACATGAGACCTTTAAGTACATGGGGAAGGAAAATCTCTCTGACCCTGATAAAGGTGCAAGTCGTGTTTTTGCAATTAATCTATCAGGTGATTCCATTAATGATGGTACATTGCTTGATTTTATCCTCGAAGAAAAAACAACATGCAATATTTATCTAACAAATGTATGTTTTGAGATCACCGAAACTGTAGCGATAAGAAATCTAAACAAAGCTACTTTGTTTATGAATAAATTAAAAACTTATGGTTGTAAGTTTTCTTTAGATGATTTCGGAAGTGGTTTAAGTTCATTTGCATACCTTAAAACATTACCCGTCAACTATCTAAAAATCGATGGTAACTTTGTAAAAGACATTTGTAATGATCCAATCGATAGAGCAATGGTTGAATCTATTCAGCAGGTAGGTAAAGTTATGCAGTTAGAGACTATTGCAGAGCACGTAGAAGATGAGCCTACTTTTCTTGCATTAAAAGAGATTGGTGTGGATTTTGTGCAGGGATATTATCTGGGTCGCCCAGAAGCACTCGAAGGTACCTAATTCAAATCATCCCTGTAAAAATGTTTCAAGTGCCTTCCTTTATAGAGATGTAATTTTTGCCTAATAACTATACATAGATACGTCGTGTTTGCATGTCAGGCGTGCTGTGCTCCCATACCTCATTAAAGAAATCGACCTGTTTACCTGAGCGCCGTGGCGACATGAAGTTGACGTTGCCCTTATAATTTTTATCAATTGCCGATACTCTGTGCAATAAGCCAAGTTTGTCAACGACCATGAAGGCGGATCGCTCGTCTTTATATTCAGCTGACGGATTATGAATAAATACTGAGCTTGTTAAACTTTGTGCCAGCCTGATCAGGCAATGTCCATTTTGTACTGCTATCCTGGAGTCATGCACAATGATGCGAATACGTGTACTTGGATGTCTTTTTGCTAAGTCAAATATGGATTGCTCAAAGTCTTGATGGTTATAGATTTCTGCATCCATGTCCTGAGTAAAAATATCGATGCTGTAACGCGCCTGTTTCACTAGTGAGATAGCTGCGTTTTTATTTTCTTCAGCAGTCTCAACTTGTACTTCAGCGTCTGTTTTACCAAGTTTATAGTCCATAGGGCATGCCTTTCACAGAGGCTAAGAAGGTGGGGCTAACATATTTTAAACGCATTTTAGTTTTGTTATTACCTGGCTGGTATTTAGCATATTTTTTTTAACATGACACGATGTGGTATGTTTGCTTCATAAAAAATCTCACCTTGTGCTATAAATCCGTGCCGTTCATAAAAAGGAATGGCTGTGGTCTGTGCATGTAGATAGACTTGATCAATATTTTTACTGGCGGCGATATGTAATATAAAGTGTAGTAGTTTGCTGCCTATCCCTTGCTTGCGGTATTCTGCCAATATGGCCATACGACCGATCTGGCCATCCGATTTTAGTCGTGCAGTTGCAATCACCTGGTGTTCTAAAGTGGCAAAAAAATGTGTAGATGATTCATCATATTCATCCCATTCTAATTCTTCAGGAACGTTTTGCTCTTCAATAAATACATGTCTACGTATCTCTGACAGGACTTCTTTGTGATCCTGCCAGTTAGTAGTGTGGATTTTAATATTGTCTGGAGACATTTTTATGTCAGGAAGATATCGCTGCTTTTGAATCCGTCTGGGGATATGTGACTAATGTTTTAATGAAAACGTCCAGGTTTATTGCCTGGTAGTTCTATCTGAACAGTTACAGTTTTTTTGTCTGTTCGATAGCATTGCCGATGTAGTTGTGCGGTGTAAGCTGTAATAGATTTTCACGTGCGTCTTCCGGTATCTCCAGTGTTTTGATGAACTCCTGAAATGCTTCTTGAGTAATCGTTTTACCACGCGTTAATTCTTTAAGTTTTTCGTACGGATTTTCGATGCCGTAGCGACGCATTACTGTTTGTATCGGTTCGGCCAAAACTTCCCAGCTGGCGTTAAGGTCAGCGTCAATAACATCTGCATTAATTTCCAGTTTGTTAAGGCCTTTCAGTAATGACTGATAGGCAATCAGACTATGAGCAAAACCGACGCCTAGATTTCTCAGT
The DNA here is from genome assembly GCA_913065105.1 of uncultured Gammaproteobacteria bacterium. Classification (GTDB taxonomy): domain Bacteria; phylum Pseudomonadota; class Gammaproteobacteria; order SZUA-229; family SZUA-229. The sequence goes on from CAJXZZ010000013.1 coordinate 13,440, forward strand.
ACGGTTGAATCTGTCAGATCACGTTGCCAGCGGGAAATGGGCAGTTTAAGACTTAGGTGGTTAAATATCGCGTTAGCAATACCCAGGTTACCCTCGGCATTTTCAAAGTCGATGGGATTAACTTTGTGCGGCATGGTCGAAGAACCAATTTCCCCGGCAACTGTTTTCTGTTTAAAGTAAGCGATGGAGATGTATGACCAGATGTCACGGCTTAAGTCGATCAGAATCGTGTTGAAACGACTGATGGCATCAAACATTTCTGCCATGTAGTCATGTGGTTCAATCTGGATGGTGAAAGGATTTATGTGTAATCCGAGGGCTTCAATAAATTGTTGCGAAAAAGCCGGCCAGTCGATTTCGGGGTAGGCACTAAAATGTGCATTGTAGTTACCAACGGCACCGTTGGCCTTACCATAAATCTCTGTGTTTGCGACCAGGTTGCGTTGTTTGCGTAAACGATAAACAACATTGGCAAGCTCTTTACCTACGGTTGTTGGTGACGCTGTTTGTCCATGCGTGCGGCTCAGCATTGGTTGCGATGCAAACGCCTGTGCCTGTTTAGTCAGGTTGTCGATAACTTCATCCATGGCTGGTAATAATACGTTATCGCGTCCCGCCTTTAACATCAGGCCATGTGACAGGTTATTGATGTCTTCAGAGGTGCAGGCAAAGTGTATGAATTCATTGCTGGCTTCGAGTTTTTTGTTACCTTGAATTTTTTCTTTTAGAAAATATTCAACGGCTTTAACATCATGATTGGTCGTGTGTTCAATAGTTTTGATGCGTTCAGCATCCGCTAGTGAAAAATTATCGACGATTTCATTTAGCAGCTTTAAGGCTTCAGCATCTAGTTCTGGAACTTCCGTGATCTCACTGTGGCTGGCCAGGGCCTGAAACCAGCGAACCTCAACCAGTACACGATGCTTGATTAAGCCATATTCACTAAAAAGATCTCTAAGTGGCGCCGTTTTAGAACCATAACGGCCATCAACGGGAGATATTGCAGTAAGTTCGTTTAATTCCATCATTAGCAGCCTCTGATCAATTCGTGTATTGTATTTAAAATATCCAGTTCCTGCGTTATTAATATTCGCAATAACACACTATATAAGTGCGGTTAACACCTTCGAGCTATAAGTTTTGAATGACAATTTACATCATTCATAGCTAATCAGAGGCTGCGTAAAATTTTAGTTTTAAAACAGGATAAAAACGGTATTATATCATCCTAAAATGATCAGTTGCAGTCGCTGAGGCAGATGTTGAATGAGTAAATTTCGAATTGAAAAAGACAGTATGGGTGAGTTGCAGGTACCAAAGGATGCTGTCTATGGTGCGCAGACGCAACGAGCGCTTGATAATTTTCCAGTAAGTGGCATCACCATGCCTAAAGCGTTTATTCAGGCCCTTGGTCTGGTTAAACAGGCATGTGCAAATGCCAATCATGATTTAGGCGGCCTGGATGAGAGTCGACGTCGTGCAATCTCATCCATTTGCGACGATATTATCGATGGTAAGTTAATGGATCAATTCCCGTTGGACATTTTTCAAACAGGTTCTGCGACCAGTACCAACATGAATGCCAACGAAGTCATTGCAAATCTGGCGTCAAAGGAAGCCGAGCTTGAGGTGCATCCTAATGACCATGTCAATATGAGTCAAAGCTCCAACGATGTAATTCCTACCACCATACACGTAAGCGCTGCCATCGCCTGTCAGCAGCAGTTATTACCGGCGATCAATCATCTGATCTCAGTTATAGATGATAAAGCTAAATCAGTAGAATCGATTATCACAACAGGGCGAACGCATTTAATGGATGCTATGCCGGTGAGCTTGGGCCAGGAGTTATCTGGCTGGTCAGCACAACTGGCTTCGGCCCTGGTACATATTGAGCAGAACTTACCTGCATTACAGCAACTGGCAATAGGCGGCACAGCCGTGGGAACGGGCATTAATGCCGATGAATCTTTTGGTGATTTAGTTGCAGAGCAATTAACCAACATTACCGGTCTGAGTTTTAAGGTGGCAGATAATCACTTTGCTGCTCTAAGTTCGCAAGATGCTGCAGTTGCATTAAGTGGACAATTAAAAACACTGGCTACCTCACTGATGAAAATCACAAATGATCTGCGCTGGATGAATAGTGGGCCTTTGGCAGGTATTGGTGAAATTGCCCTGCCAGCTCTGCAACCGGGTAGCAGCATCATGCCGGGTAAGGTGAACCCGGTTATTCCTGAAGCCACAGCGATGGTCTGTGCGCAGGTGATGGGTAATGATCTGGCAATAACGATTGCTGGTCAGTCAGGTAACTTCCAGTTAAATGTTATGTTGCCACTGGTTGCGCATAATTTATTACAAAGCATAGAAATCCTGTCGAATGTTTCCCGTTTGCTGGCAGATAAAGCGATCGCTGGATTCACTGTAAACGAAGATAACATCAATTCTGCATTAGCTAAAAACCCGATATTGGTCACCGCGCTAAATACCGTTATAGGCTATGAGTTAGGCGCGAAAATTGCCAAGACAGCCTATGCTGAAGGACGTGCTGTTATTGACGTGGCAGAAGATATGACCGATCTATCTCGCAAGGAGTTAGAAGACTTACTCGATCCTAAAAAACTTATCGGTAGTAATTGATATTATTTGTATAAAATAAAATTTAAGCAGGTGTTGATATTTTGAATCCTTTCCTACTTAAAATGAACAAGTGTATGAATTAAATATTAGCCCTAAACTCCACTCTGTTCTGTAACATCAATATATAATTTCAGGCGTTGTCCGGGTTGTATATATTTCCCTTTGATAGTATTCCAACGATGTAGATCTTTAACATCGACACTGTATTTAGTAGCGATGCGAGATAATGAGTCACCGTTTCTTACCGTGTAATGAATCGATTTTATCGTGTTGTTCGGATTATGTGTTTTAACCGAGGCCTGTTTGTTGTTGTGTTTACTGCTTGACCAGACCACCAGTTTTTGTCCCTGTTTTAATGGATCCCTTATTGCCATGCCATTCCACTTGGCCAGCTTATGCATATCAACGTTATATTTTCTGGATATCTCCCAGAAGCTTTCATTACTTTGTACGGTATGATTTATACGTGTCTTGCTACCACGTTTGGTGTTTTGGATAGACTTTATACGCTGCGTTGATGATAACGCGTAACTGTTTTTGTTTATGCTGGAAACAGGGATGACAAGATATTTCCCTTCGCGGATGTTGTTGCCCTTTATATTGTTTACTTTTCTTAGGTGTTTTACAGAGGTATTATATTTCACCGCAATTTCACTTAAGGTTTCGCCTGATTTTATTTTATGCCGTGACCAGCGTAGATGTTTATTAGCAGGAAGTGCCGAGTAATTTTCTTCAAATATTTCACCTGACTCAACCGGCAGGATTAACGTGTGAGGACCATCAGGGTCAGTCGCCCAACGGTTGAATGCGGGATTGTAGTTATATAATGTTTCCAGATCAATCTCAGCTAATTCGGCGGCCAATGCCAGGTCAATCTGTGCCGTGGTTGTTACCTGTTTAAATCCAGGTGCATCAGGTATGCAACGCAGGCTAATCGAATATTTATCTGGGTCAGTTATGATCTCTTTTAATGCGAGTAATTTTGGTACGTAAGCACGTGTTTCTTTTGGCAGTTTCAGGTGCCAGAAATCCGTTGGTTTGTTTAACTTTTTGTTGCGTTTGATCGCGCGCTGCACAGTGCCAGAACCAGAATTGTATGCGGCCAGTGCAAGCATCCAGTCGCCATTAAATTGTTTGTTAAGTCTTTCAAGGAAATTTAATGCCGCCTGCGTTGACGCATAGATATCGCGTCGACCGTCATACCACCAGTTTTGTTTTAAGCCGTACATACGACCGGTGGATGGAATGAATTGCCAGATACCTGCAGCGCGACCATGTGAATAGGCAAAAGGTTGGTAAGCACTTTCAACGATGGGTAATAACACCAGTTCGCTTGGTAAGTTACGTTTTTCTGCTTCTTCTAAGATGTAGTATAGAAACGGATCAGCACGTTTTAAAACACGTTGCATGTATTCAGGATGTTTAGCAAACCATTTTAATTCGTTTGTTAACTCTTGCTGCTGTGAGTCAGACGTTATTTGAAAACCAGCACGAACACGTGGCCAGATACTTAATGTGGGCTCAGTGTTCAGGTAGAGCTCTTCAAATTGTTCATATTCGATAGAGTCAAGAGATGTTGTTGGTAGTGCAGTGTTTGTTTGAGAATGCAGCGTGCCGCCAGATATTTTCTCTATCGTTTTTGTCGTGTTTTCATTTTCAGCAGATCTGGTTTCATTACATGCGATAAGTGATGTAGACAGCAAGCTAATACTACTGACAAAAAAAATGGTTTTGATGGATGTGGTAAGTAAGGTCTTCAAGGGTTTGGCACTTTATGTTTTATTATTATTTAGTAATATATTTAACGAAGTATGAGAGATACAATCAACCGATATCACATCACACACTTTATCCGGTTAGCAACTGGTGTTATGTGAGGTATAGCTATAACATCGCTAGATAAAATCTCTGTTATCATAAATCACGTTTGTCTTAAGCAGATTGTACAACATCAACACCAAAATAGGCCTATATGAGTACAAATATTGTTGAAATTTACACCGACGGCGCCTGTCGTGGAAATCCTGGCCCTGGTGGTTGGGGAGCCAGCCTGCGTTACAGCGGTAAGAAAAAAGACCTGTACGGTTCCGAACCGGAGACAACAAATAACCGTATGGAGCTGATGGCGGTTATTCAGGCGTTAGAATCACTGACCCGTCCCTGTGCAGTAAAAATATATACTGATTCAAAATATGTACTTGATGGCATGACAAAATGGCTACCAAACTGGAAAAAAAAGGGCTGGAAAACAGCGGCAAAAAAACCGGTGAAAAATGTAGAGTTGTGGCAGCGTCTAGATATTGCGGTACAGGCTAATGATGTTAGCTGGCAATGGGTAAAAGGGCATTCAGGGCATGACGGTAACGAGTATGCCGATATGCTGGCGAATCGTGCCATTGATGAAATGCAGAACTGATCAATGAAAATTGTAGCGAAATCGTTGCTCGGTAAATGCTCTGCTTTACCTTACCATCCACCCATGGACATTTGCATTGCTCTATTAAGTGGCCCCGTGTCACGAAGACGATTGTTCAGTATATAATCCATCCATGGAAATAAATAATGATAACCCTGTAAATAACAGGCAAATTGTCCTCGATACAGAAACCACCGGTTTAGAGCCCAGTCAGGGGCATAAAATCATTGAAATTGGTTGCGTCGAAATGATCAACCGACGTTTGACTGGTAATAATTACCATCAGTATTTACAGCCGGATCGAGAGATCGATGAAGGTGCACAGGCGGTGCATGGTATCAGTAATGAGTTTCTAGCTGACAAACCACGGTTTTCAGATGTGGTTAAAGATTTTATTGAATACCTTGATGGCGCTGAGTTAATTATCCATAACGCCCCTTTTGACGTTGGTTTTATCAATCATGAGTTTAAGCTGATTGGCGACGAATACGGCAACGTAAGTACATATTGCTCTGTTATCGATACCCTGGTAATGGCGCGAAAAATGCGTCCGGGTAAGAAGAATAATCTGGATATACTATGTAAAGAATATCAGGTAAATAATGCGCACCGCGAGTTACATGGCGCCTTACTAGATGCCGAACTGCTGGCAGAAGTTTACTTACATATGACTGGCGGGCAGAGCGCTCTGTCATTAGAAAGTGATGACACCAGGGCTGCTGGATATGGCGCTATATCGGCCAAAACGTTGTCGGCTGACAGAAGGCCGATAAAAATCATTCAGGCAAGTGATGAAGAGCTACAGGCGCATCAAGCGATTATTGAAAAGATGGGTGATGTTGCTAAAAGTTGGCAGTAGGCAGTTATCTTTAAGAGATTATCGAATTTTTAAAGATCTGGCTTTTTCTCTCTGCCAGTCCCGTTCTTTAATGCTGGCACGTTTATCATGTTCTTTTTTACCTTTGGCAAGTCCGATACTTATTTTTACTCGGCCATTTTTCTTCCAGAATAGCGAGAGTGGCACCAGGGTGTAACCTTTACGCTCGATTTGGCCGATCAAACGATCGATTTCATTGCGATGCATTAAGATTTTACGTGAACGTGTTGGACTGGGATGAATATGTGTTGATGCACTGATTAATGGCGTGATACTGCCGCCGACCCACTCCAGCTCACCATTTCGGGCTAGCACGTAACTATCGTTTATTTGCACACGACCTTCACGCAAACTTTTGACTTCCCAGCCTTCAAGCACCAGACCACCTTCGAAAGTGGATTCGATGGTGTAATCAAAGTGGGCTTTTCGGTTGCGCGCAATGGTGTTGTCGTTTTGTTTCTTGTTCGGTTTTTTAGCCATGGTGTGCTGAAAATTCAGGCATGCCAAAATAAGGCAGGCAAGTATAACTTGGATGTTTCATGCTATCACTCTTTCTTTAGGGCGATTTGCCATAAAAATTTAAAAATAGCTTGAGTAAGCGTTGTAAATTGTTGAAAATGAAGCACAAAAAATAGCAGAGAGTAGTTTGTTAGAAACTCTGTTCCTAAAAATATATGGTCTGTTGAACAATTATGACTGAAAAGCGCACTTCGATCCATGGTCAGTGGACCAGCCGTACCGTATTTATCCTGGCGGCAACAGGGTCTGCCGTTGGTTTAGGGAATATCTGGAAATTCCCTTATATCACTGGTGAGAATGGTGGTGGAACCTTTGTATTAGTGTACCTGTTATGCATCGCATTAATCGGTGTTCCCATCATGATGGCGGAAATCATGTTGGGCCGCCGTGGGAAACAGAGTCCGATCAATACCATGCTTGCACTGGCTAAAGATGAACACCGCAATCCTGGCTGGGTCTGGTTGGGCTGGATGGGGGTCGCTGCCGGTTTCCTTATTCTCTCTTATTACAGTGTCATTGCCGGCTGGGCGATGTCGTATGTGTTTCGCACGGGCGGGGGTATGTTTCTCGGTATTACCGCCGATGGTGCTAACAGCATATTTGCTGCCCTGGTGGGAGATCCAGAACGTCTGCTGGCCTGGCATACTATTTTTATGCTGATAACCATGATGGTCGTTGCACGTGGGGTAAAAAATGGGCTTGAAAAAGCGGTCACGCTTTTGATGCCCTTATTATTTGCCTTATTAATTGTTATCGTTATATACGCCATGACGACGGGTTATTTCATGGAAGGTGTTCGGTTTTTGTTCACCCCCGGTACGATCGATGGTAAGGGTATTTTAACCGCTATGGGCCATGCCTTTTTCACCTTAAGTTTGGGTATGGGGGCTATCATGGTTTACGGTTCCTACCTGTCAGAAGAATACTCTATCGTGCAGGCATCTATTCTGATTGCTTTGGCTGATACGGTGGTTGCCTTGCTTGCAGGCCTGGCTATTTTTCCCATCGTTTTTGCCAATGGGCTGGAACCCGGAGCGGGTCCAGGATTGATATTCCAGACATTACCCATAGCTTTTGGCCATATGCAGGGCGGGACGCTGGTCGGTGTGGTTTTTTTCACCTTATTGATGTTTGCCGCATGGACCTCGGCAATCTCACTGATTGAGCCAGCAGTTGCCTACCTGGTGGAAAACAAGGGAGTTAATCGTATTTATGCGTCTGTATGGATTGGAGGTCTAACCTGGTTCGTTGGTTTAGGTACGGTTTTTTCTTTTAATATCTGGAAAGATAAAACCTTGAGCATTCCCTATTTATTTGAGAATAAAACGTTTTTTGATACGCTGGATTATTTAACGGCGAATATCATGTTGCCGTTAGGTGGCTTGTTTATTGCTCTGTTTGCTGCGTGGGTAATGCGAGAGCAGTCAACCAAAGATGAGATGAAAACCTATCCGTTTATCTATAAAACCTGGCGTTTTTTGGTTCGTTTTATTACACCGGTCGCTGTTATTATTGTGTTTCTAAAAGCCGTCGACGCTATCTAACCATTTACGAATAATTTATGTCACACATCAAACGTAGTGCGCTGGTCCATTATTCAGCAGCGGAAATGTATCAACTGGTCAATAATGTTGCTGACTATGCTGCATTTTTACCGTGGTGTCGTTCATCTGAAGTTAAAAGTGAAACAGAAACAGAAATGATTGCTTCGGTCGAAATTGCTAAAGGGATATTAAATAAAACCTTCACGACACAAAATCAGTTGCAACAAGGTAAACGCATAGATTTACAACTGGTCGATGGGCCCTTTAAAAAATTATCGGGTTACTGGCAGTTTGATGCCCTTAAAACTGAAAATGCCTGTAAAGTAAATCTCGAACTTGAGTTTGAATTTGATAATGCCATGATGTCTATTGCAGCTAAACCGATATTCACACAGATTGCCAACTCTCTGGTCGATTCATTTTGTAAACGTGCTGTCGAAGTATACGGCGAACGTGGGTAGGTAGTATTGTGGCAATAGAAAGCATTAATGTTGAAGTAGCGTACGCATTACCGGAGAAACAGATTATCCGCGCAGTTAATGTTGAAGCAGGTACCACCATCGGTGCGGCGATCGTGCAATCAGGCATTATGATGGACTTTCTAGATCTCGAACTGGAAGACGCCAAAGTTGGTATATTCGGTAAAGCTGCAGCCATGACAACCGTGTTATCTGATGGTGATCGTGTCGAAATTTACCGGCCTTTGATTGCCGACCCTAAAGAGGTCAGACGAAAACGTGCAGCTGAAGGCAAGGTGATGAAGAAGGGCGCTTCATCAAATGAAAAATGAATTTTGTTACTGTGAGTGAAGTCTTGCAATGATCGTTATAGACTTTTAGTTTTTCATTGCCGTTTTATGGTTCCACGTACTCAGAATCATCGATTTTTATCAGAACGTCATCTTTAAAATACAATGTCAGTAAAGATTTTCTTTCAAACCCTTTGTTAGGAATAAAGCGATAGATGTAATCCCAGCGTTGCGTATGAAAGGGGTCTGCTAACATGGGCGATCCCATGTTTTTACGTACTTCTAACTTCGTCATGCCAATCTCAATACTTTCTAATTGTTCCAGTTTGACAGTGTTGCCCTGTTGTAAATCGAGTTTGTGTGGTTCCGGCAACCATGATGCACAGGCGCTGATAGCGGCGATGCAATACATCATCGTAATTAACGAGCTGGTGCGAATAATTATTCGAAAAATCGGCCAGATGAGAGTGGTTCTCAGTATCATAAACGTGTTTAAATGGAGTTGTCTTAAAAAAGGCAGAAATACTACCTTATATGACAGCGAGAATCAGTAGAAATTTATGGAATCAAGTGATTTAAAAAAAGCAGGGCTCAAAGTAACACTTCCCCGGATGAAAATTCTGGAGTTTCTGGAAGTTACCGACGTGCGCCATCACAGTGCAGAGAGCATTTATAAAGCGTTACTTAATGATGGTGAAGAGATCGGCCTGGCAACGGTCTATCGTGTGTTGACGCAGTTTGAAGCTGCCGGGCTTGTAGAGCGCCATCATTTTGAAAGTGGTCAGGCTGTTTTTGAATTAAACGAAAAAGGGCATCATGACCACATCGTTTGTGTGTCATGTGGCAAAGTTGAAGAGTTTTATGATGAGATGATTGAAATGCGTCAGCGAGAAGTCGCTAAAAGCAAAGGTTATGAGGTTACTGACCATAGCCTGACATTGTATGGGATGTGTCCCGTCTGTAAAGATAAATAGGTCGTCGAATATTCTCTGAAATTATAAAAATATAGAAATAGCGCCCTTAATCTTGCATTTTCCTCACACAGCATCATTTTAATCTAAACTTTCTTCTCATTATCCTGCCTATACTGGGCAAACTCAATTTGCCTGCATTTTAAAAATACATAATATATTTATGCAAAAAACACACTATTTTAATCAGATTACTAAAGACTTCACCATTGATCAGTACCTGCATCAACTGGTTGGATTTGATGTCGAAGAGGACAGTTTGCTGCGTCACGCCTGTGAGATGGTCTGGGACTTGCCAACTGGGGATTCACTGCCGAGCAGTCTGGATGTTGGTCTATTATTAAGTGAGCTGGGTTCAGACGAAACAACATTAATTGTTGCTCTGCTAAGTAGCACGAAATTAATCAAGTCGGTTGATATCGACGCACTGGAAAAAAAATTCGGTAACGAAATCACACAACTGGTTAAAAACGTAGTTCGGTTGCATGAGTTTCATGGTGAGAGTGATGATGCATCACCTGAACAGGTAGAACGCTTACGTCGCATGCTGCTGTCGATGGTGGATGACGTTCGTGTGGTATTAATAAAACTGGCTTTTCGCGTGCAACGTTTAAGACAGCTAAAACTTGTTGACGTGGTCGAGCAACAGGAAGTTGCACGTGAGAGTCTGGAGATTTTTGCACCGATAGCAAATCGTCTCGGTATCGGTCAGTTGAAGTGGGAGCTGGAAGATTTATCTTTTCGTTATCTAGAGCCAGATGCCTATAGACAGATCGCAAACAGTCTTGATGAAAAACGTGAAGAGCGCGAACAGTTTATTATCGATGTCGTCGAAAAGATAAAACAGATATCGAATAAAGAAGGCATTGCAGCTGAGATATACGGACGTCCAAAACATATCTACAGTATCTGGAAAAAGATGACATTGAAGCACCGAAGCTTCGATGAACTGTTTGATGTGCGCGCAGTACGCGTGGTGGTTGATAGCATAGCAGAGTGTTATGTCGTATTAGGGCTGGTTCACGCGCAATGGCGACACATCAATAAAGAATTTGACGATTACATTGCCAATCCAAAAGAAAATGGTTATCAATCATTACATACTGCAGTTTATGGCCCGTATGGTAAGCCGGTTGAAATTCAGATACGCACGAAACAGATGGACGAGTTTGCAGAGCATGGTGTCGCTGCGCACTGGCGATACAAAGAGGCGGGTAGTAGTAAGAGTAATATTAATTCTGGTATAGAGTCATTAAGAAAATTACTTGATTCAACTAAAAGTAATGACGAAGAACTGATGGAAAGTTTTCGTACAGAAATGTTTAATGACCGTGTGTATGTGTTAACACCGGAAGGACGAGTGATCGATTTACCTGATGGTGGCACACCACTTGATTTTGCCTATGCAGTGCATACCGAAATTGGTCATCGTTGTCGTGGGGCAAAAGTTAATGGACGTATTGTTCAATTAACCTACCAGTTAAAAAATGGCGAACGTGTCGAGATATTAACCACAAAAGAAGCATCTCCCAGACGTGACTGGATGATATCTCATCTGGGCTTTATTAAAACTTCTCGTGCCAGAAATCGAATTCGTGGCTGGTTCAGAAAACAGGATAAAGATAAAAATTATAGTGATGGTAAAGCGTTATGTGAGCGTGAGTTCAAGCGTCATGGTATAAAACCAGCGATTTCAAAAGTGGTGCAACATTTCAAACTTGAATCGGCTGATGATTTTTATATCAATCTTGGACGAGGGGATATAAGTGTCGCACAGATGTCGTCTATGATGGATGAGTTTGATGAGGATTATGGAAAGAAAGAAAGTGTTCCGTTACAGACGAAGTCGTTGCATAGCCAGGTTAAAAATACCAGCAGTAGTGTAAATGTTCTAGGCGTAGGCAACCTGTTAACAACGATCGCCAATTGCTGCATGCCCGTCCCACATGACGACATTGTTGGTTTTATTACCAAGGATAGAGGTGTGAGTGTACATAGGATAGATTGTAAAAATATCCTTCATCTAAAAGATAAAGATCAGGCACGTCTGATAGAGGTCGAATGGGGTGATACGGAGATACAGAATTACCCTGTAAATTTACTGATTCAGGCAAATGACCGTCATGGTCTATTAAGTGACATTACCAGAACTTTGTCTGATGAAAAGGTGAACGTTATTGCGGTTAATACCATATCAAATAAAAGTGATCAGTCAGCGCGTATGGCAGTGACCATCGAGATTCGTGATCTGCAACAGTTGACACGATTAATGGATAAAATTTCGCAGCTAAGAAATGTTCTGGAAGTAAGTCGTGGTGCAAATGGAGAAACCACTTCATCGTAATAAGTCACAGGAATTTATATGTCATCTAACGCTTCAACCAAAGTTATCATCGCTGCTTTAATAGGCAACACTGCTATTTCTATCACCAAGTTTTTTGCTGCATTTACCACAGGCAGTTCAGCTATGCTCTCTGAGGGCATACATTCACTGGTGGATACTGGCAATCAGATATTATTGCTCTATGGATTAAAGCAGGCAAAAAAACCGGCGGATGAAGAATTTCCTTTTGGACATGGCAAAGAAATTTATTTCTGGAGTTTCGTTGTAGCGATATTGATCTTTGCTGTGGGTTCAGGTGTGTCTATCTATGAAGGTATTCTTCATGTGATTCACCCGGCAGAAATTAAAAATCCTATGGTGAATTATATCGTTCTCAGTCTTGCCCTGATCTTTGAGGGTGGCGCATGGTTTTTTGCCTTTAAAGAATTTGGCAAGGTCAAAGGCAAGAGAGGTTATATCGAGGCAGTGCAGCGCGGTAAAGATCCTTCCATGTTTGTTGTCCTGTTTGAAGATTCCGCTGCCATGCTGGGTCTGTTGATCGCGTTACTCGGTATCTGGTTGACGCAGGTGACCGGTATTGCAGTCTTTGATGGTATTGCTTCTATTTTAATTGGCTTAATCCTTGGTGGCACGGCGATCTGGTTGGCGATTGAAACCAAGGGTTTACTTATCGGTGAAGGGGCTAACAAAGAAGTTATAGACAGTATCAGGCGTGTCGCAGAATCTTTTGAAGAAGTTGAAAAAGTGAACGAGCTGCTCACCATGCATATGGGACCAGAATTCCTTTTGGTTAATATCAGTATTCGATTTAAACGCGGACAGCTAACGCGTGAATTAGAAAAGATAATTGAGGAACTGGATGCTACCATCAAAGCGGAACATGAAATGGTGAAGCGAATATTTGTCGAAGCTGAGCCAGCTTGAGTGATACGTAATAGTGGTAATAATAAAATAAGTTAAAGCTATTCTATGTTCTCAGGATCAACTGCTTCAGTGGTATCTGCCTTGTTGTTCGTTGAGCTGTCTTTCGGTTTATTTCCTTTAACGGTTATTTTCATATTGCTTTTCATTGCGGGTTCACTAAGCAAGTCATCATTTAAAACTTTGTCATCTTTAAATAAGTCGTCATCTTCAAATAGTTCTTCATCGCTAAATTCTTCCGGTGGATGACCGTCATAGATTAAAAATTCTCGACGTAACAGCCAGGCATCGCGTACGAAAGCATAGCGGTCAGGTACGGTCTCATCGAGGATGTTACTGGCTTTTAGCAGGCCAGCACGTATATCAATATATTTAATTGTTAGTGTTACCAGGCTCTGTTGTAACGTCTGGCGGTTGAAGACAGGATCAAAATAAGTCCAGTCAACGGCCAGACCGGCGGTATCACGTATCGTGCGTGGGCCAATAAAAGGTAATACCACATAGGCGCCACTGGGCACGCCCCAGACAGCAAGCGTCTGTCCAAAATCTTCATTATATTTTGGTAGGTCCATGTGGGTTGCGACATCTATTAAACCCAATAGACCAAAAGTCGAATTAAAGACAAAACGCGCAGAAGTTGAGGCCGCTTCTGCTAACTTAAACTGAAGTAACTGGTTGAAGAAGACCACGATATCATCGACATTGCTGAAAAAATTACTAACGCCTTTGCTGGCGAAGCTGGGCATTATAAAGTTATAACCTTGTGCGGCTGGTTTAAAGGCGTATTTATCGACATTGTCATTAAACGTAAACATGCTGCGGTTGAAACTTTCAAGGGGATCGTCCGGGTTGGCTGGTCCCTCGATAGTTGTACAGCCACTACTTAGTAAAAAAGTAATGCATAACAGGCAATAGAGTAAAAAATTATTTTTATTATTCACAAAAAAGTATGTAGTGCTGATGTTATATCGTGTTGTTCAACATTTTCCAGGCAAGTTCGGCAACATTTTTTGAGCCATTGCCATCACCCAACTGGTGCCGTAATAAGGATAGTTTATGTTTCATGGTTTCATAGTATTTATCATCATTAAGCAGTTGTAAGGCCTCTTTGGATATGTTCGATGCAGTGGCTTCGTATTGTATGAATTCTTTTACGATACTTTCCTGTGGCACGATGTTGACCAGGCCGATAAACCGGGTTATCGCCAGGTATTTCATGATGTAATAAGTTAATGGACTGACCTTATAAACAATGACCATCGGTACTTCCAGCAAACCGATTTCAAGGGTTGCTGTACCAGAGGCGGTTAGAATGACGTCGCACGATTGAACTACATCATAGAAATTCTCTTTAGTGGTAGATACCGATAAGTCGTTTATTTCAGACTGGAAAGGTGCCAGCTCTTCATCACTGATGGTATTAGCAACGGGTAGTACAAACTGCACATCTGGTTTGTCTTTAATAATCTGTCTGGCACTTTCCAGTAATACAGGCAGTATGCGCTTGATCTCACTGCTGCGGCTACCGGGAAATAGACCGATAGTTGTCTGTTCGTTGAGATGTAACAGTACTCGTGCCTGCTGTTTTGTTTTATCGGCAACCACTTCACTGGTAAGCGGGTGACCAGTAAAGGTTACCGGTACATTGGCATCGGCATACAGTTCTTTTTCGAATGGCAGGATGACGGCCATATGGTCGACGATCTTGCCCATCTTGTAGACGCGTTTTGGCCGCCACGCCCAGACAGAGGGGCCGATATAAAATAATACTTTAACGCCGATGCTTTTGGCGTATGCCGCCAGACGCTGGTTGAACTCCTGATAATCCACCAGGATCAACAGGTCAGGCGGCTGTTCGGCTATATTTTTTTTCAGCTTATTAAGCTCTGACTTGATATAACTATATTTCATCAGCACTTCAACAAAACCCATAACCGCGAGTTTTGCCATGTCGATAAAGACATCAACACCGGCTTTGCGCAGCTGATCACCACCCATGCCGCGAAAAGCAATGTCATTATCGATTTTTTTTAGTTCTTCAACCAGGCCGGCAGCATGCGCATCTCCCGATGATTCGCCAGCAACGATGACGATGGTTTTGTGTTTTGTGTTTGATGTCACTACTATTCCAATATGCTGTCACTCCGGCTAAGAAAATTCGGGAATGACTGTTAACGTCGTATTACGTTATGATATACAATCTTAATTGCACAAAAATTTACTAGTCGGAATATTACCCGAATGAAAATAACATTGCAGGATGAATTGCCGGTTATCAATGGTCTACTGGCAGGTACCGATGAAGCAGGCCGTGGGCCACTGGCGGGAAATGTAGTGGCAGCAGCGGTTATCCTAAATCCAGGTAAGCCTATCGAAGGTCTGGACGATTCTAAAAAGCTCTCTGAGAAAAAACGCCTGCTGCTGGCTGATGAAATAAAACAAAAAGCCCTGTCGTGGGCGGTCGTCAGTATCTCACCACAGCAGATCGATGAGATGAATATCCTGCAGGCATCATTGTTTGCGATGAGATCGGCGGCAGAAAATCTGCATGTTTCACCTGAACATGTGTTTGTCGATGGCAATAAAACCTTACTGGACTGTTTTTGTGAATCAACAGCGATTATCAAAGGTGACTCGCGTGTCGCCGAGATCAGTGCTGCATCTATTTTGGCGAAAGTAGAAAGAGATGCACAGATGCTGGTCTTGCATGAGCAATACCCTGAATACGGTTTTGACAAACACAAAGGTTATCCGACCAGGGTGCACAGGGAGATACTGCGTTCGATCGGCCCTTGTCCAGAACACCGCCGCAGTTATGCACCGGTGCGCGATGCACTGACAGAAGCGGTGAATAGCTGATGAATGACGTATCTCAAGTCAATTCAAACAAAGACGGAGCCAGACTGGTTGCGTCATATTTGGTTTCGCTGTCGTTATTCGCCTTAGCGGGTTCTATCGTTTACTTCACTTATCAAATAGCGATAGTCAGTAAACAGATTCCAGATATTCTGCTGAGTATCGACAATACCACTGAAAAGGTAGAGCCGGTTATTGCTGATGTCGGTCAGATTATTGATCTAGTTCCGGACATCCTCAAAGAAGTTGAGGAAATCCGCAAGATAATACCGCCCATACTTGAAGAAGTTGAACAGACGCGCAAGATGATACCGCCGATTCTTAGCGAAGTGGAGCAAACACGTAAGCAGATACCTGCTGTGCTTAAAGAGTCTGAAGCCATACGGGGTGAATTACCGGCAATACTTGCCAGTACCGATAAAGCCTCTGCTGCAGTTGCTGATGTTGCCAAACAGGTCGAAGCGACGCGGCCGCTGATCCCTGAAGTATTAAAAGAAGTTGAAACTACCCGTGAAGCGATTCCACCGATGATGGACCGGGCGGATACGCTCATCGAAAAAGCCCGTGTTGCCGGTAAGGAAGCGAGTGAGGGTGCAGTTACCGGTTTGTTTACAGGGATAGTTATGGCGCCATTTGCCCTGGTCGGTGATGCAGGTAAAAGTATTACTGGGCTGTCTGAAGAAGAAGCCAAACAACTGGATGATAAAGATTTTGAGCTTGTCAAAAATGCATCTCTGTACCTGTTAAATAATGGTGTAAAAGGTGAGGAGCGAAAATGGAAAAATACCGATTCAAATAATCACGGCACCGTTATAGTGATGGATATATATCAAGAAGGCGAGTATGCCGATGTAGATTGCCGAACATTAAAGATTCAATTATATACAAAAGACAAAATGATTAAAGAAGTGCCTCGCTCATTCTGCAAGAATGATGATGGCAAGTGGGATTTTCATAGGTGATGAAAAATGCAAGTTTTGTACTTTTCTGAACTATTCATTTTTCAGCCAAAATATTTTATTCTAGATGTCGTAATTTGCTGTTTACCTTTTGCTGATTTGGTAGACTAAAGCCTCATCGAAGCAGAGGCAATTACGTGACAACACAACCCAGTTTCATTCACCTGAGAGTACATACGGAATACTCACTGGTCGATGGCGTGGTGCGTGTCAAACCTCTGATGGCGGCACTTGCCGAGGGTAATGTGCCCGCCGTGGCGTTGACTGATCAGAGCAATCTATTTGCCATGGTCAAGTTTACCCGCGCTGCACTCGGCGCTGGTATCAAACCTGTCATCGGTGTCGACGCACTGGTGCGGCGCGGCGATGACCAGGAAGCCCCTTTCCAGATGGTATTGCTGGCGCAGGACAAGCAGGGTTATCTCAACCTTTCCAGCCTTATTTCCAAAAGTTATCTCGAAGGTCAGCATCGCGGCGTGCCGATAATCCAGGCGGAATGGATCGAGCAGAATGCTGACGGAATTATCGCGCTATCCGGTGGCCGCAATGGTGATGTCGGCCGCGCCTTGCTGGCCGGACAGTCTGGATTAGCAAAACAAAGATTAAATGACTGGTTAGCCTGTTTTAAAGATCGTTTCTACATAGAGTTGCAGCGTACCGGCCGTGAAAACGAAGAAGCATATATCGCCGAGGCCGTTGAACTCGCCATCGAATACGATGTGCCAGTGGTAGCGACAAACGACGTGCGTTTTTTAAAGGCCGATGAATTCGAAGCTCACGAAGCCCGCGTC
Organism: uncultured Gammaproteobacteria bacterium; assembly: GCA_913065105.1. Taxonomy (GTDB): domain Bacteria; phylum Pseudomonadota; class Gammaproteobacteria; order SZUA-229; family SZUA-229. Next base: position 31,026 of record CAJXZZ010000013.1, read on the forward strand.
TGTATTCATGATGGCCGCACCCTGGATGATCCGCGCCGGCCGAAAATTTACAGTGAACAACAATATCTTCGCACAGCCGAAGAGATGCAGCAGTTGTTTGCAGACATTCCCGAAGCATTGGTGAATACGGTCGAGATTGCCAAACGCTGTAATCTTGAAATTGAGTTAGGTAAAAGTTTTCTGCCTAAATTCCCCATTCCTGAGGGTGAGACTGAAGCCAGTTATTTCTGCCGTGTATCACAGGAAGGTCTGGAAGAACGACTTAAAGTATTGCTGGATGAAAGTGCGGATGATTATGCAATACAGCGCAAAGCATATGATGATCGCCTGCAGATCGAACTTGATGTTATCAACAACATGGGGTTTCCGGGTTATTTCTTAATCGTTGCTGATTTCATCAAGTGGTCAAGAGACAATGGCATACCGGTTGGCCCCGGACGTGGTTCAGGTGCCGGTTCGCTGGTGGCTTATGCATTAAAAATCACCGATCTTGATCCGCTGGAATTTGATCTGCTGTTCGAACGTTTCCTTAATCCAGAGCGTGTTTCACTGCCCGATTTCGATGTCGATTTCTGCATGGAAGGCCGTGACCGGGTGATCGATTATGTGGCGCAGAAGTATGGTCGCGACAGTGTCTCGCAGATCATTACTTACGGCACCATGGCAGCCAAAGCGGTGGTACGCGACGTCGGTCGAGTGATGGGCCAGCCCTATGGTTTTGTCGACCGTCTCGCCAAGATGGTGCCGTTTGAAATCGGCATGACGTTGAGCAAAGCGCTGGAAGAATCAGAAGACCTTAAAAACGCCTACGACAACGAAGAAGATGTGACAGTGATGCTCGATATGGCGCTGTCACTGGAAGGTCTCGCCAGAAACGCGGGTAAACATGCCGGCGGTGTGGTGATCTCGCCAACGGTGTTAACCGACTTTAGTCCGCTCTACTGTGAGGAAGGCGGGGCGAGCATCGTCACCCAGTTTGACAAAGACGATGTAGAAGCGGTTGGCCTGGTGAAGTTCGATTTCCTGGGGCTGCGTACCCTGACCATCATCGACTGGGCGGTCAAACATGTAAATCGCCGCCGCGCTACAACTGATGAAGCCATATTAGAAATAGAACATTTACCTTTAGACGATCAGCCTACGTTCGATTTATTACAGGCAGCCAATACCACCGCAGTGTTCCAGTTAGAGTCACGCGGTATGAAGGACCTGATTACCCGTTTACGTCCGGACAGTTTTGAAGACATCGTGGCATTGGTGGCGTTGTTCCGTCCCGGTCCATTGCAGTCAGGCATGGTTGACGATTTTATCAATCGTAAACATGGCCGCGCCGAAGTCGATTATTTTCACCCTGATCTTGAACAGGTATTAACACCGACCTACGGTGTTATTTTGTATCAGGAACAGGTAATGCAGATCGCGCAGGTGCTGGCGAATTACACCTTAGGTGGTGCAGATATGCTGCGCCGCGCCATGGGTAAGAAAAAAGCCGAGGTCATGGCCGAGCAACGTGAGTTGTTCATGAATGGAGCGGTTGCGCGTGATGTCGATGCTGACCTGGCAACGCGCATCTTTGACCTGATGGAAAAATTCGCCGGTTACGGGTTTAATAAATCTCACTCCGCTGCGTATGCCTTGCTGTCGTATCAGACCGCGTGGTTAAAAACGCATTATCCGGCAGAGTTCATGGCCGCTGTATTATCGGCCGATATGGATAATACCGATAAAGTAGTGGGACTGATCGAAGACTGTCATGGACAGGGCCTAAAAGTTTTACCGCCGGATATCAATCGATCGATCCATCACTTTAGCGTACCGGATGAAAAGTCGGTGCTCTATGGTCTGGGTGCGTTAAAAGGAGTCGGCGAAGGCGCGCTCGACGGAATCATAACCGAGCGAGATGCTAATGGTGCATTTGTCGATCTGTATGATTTCTGCCGACGCAGCGATACCCGCAAGGTTAACCGCCGCGTAATGGAAGCGTTGATAAAATCAGGTGCACTGGATACATTAGGCCCAAATCGCGCCAGTTTAACCGCGAGTCTGAGTAATGCCGTTCAGTTAGCCGAGCAAAACCAGAAAAATGCCAGTGTTGGTCAGGACGATATGTTCGGTTCATCCGATGAACCCGATACCCATGCCAACGTACATATTGTAGAAGTCGATGACTGGGATGACGAAACGCGGCTCTCCAATGAAAAAGAAACCCTGGGTCTGTATTTAACAGGACACCCGATAACGCGTTATGAAAATGAGTTAAGACGTTTCACCGAATGCCGTTTTTCTAAAGTACCTGATCTGGTGCCAGAAAGTGAGCGAGGCGGTCAGGGTGGTGGTTATGGCGGTTACCGTAAAAAGAATAAAACACAATATTGCCTTGCCGGTTTATTGATCGGCATGCGTGTGCGTAAAACAAAAACCGGCAGCAAGATCGTTACCGGTGTACTCGATGACAGAACCGCGCGGGTAGAAGTGGTTTTATACGAAGATGTTTTTGAACAATACAGTAATGCCCTGGTTAAAGATAAAGTATGTGTGGTCGTCGGCAGTGTCAGTTACGATGATTTCAATGCGGCCTATTCAGTCAATGCCAATACGGTTTACACCATGACGCAGGCCAGAGAAAAATTTGCCCGTGGGTTACAGATAAAACTGGATAGAAGTAAAGCCAACGGCAGCTGGTCAGACGCGGCGGTCATTCAACAACTGACCGACGTTTTGCATACATTTAGAGAAGGCCATTGCCCGGTCAACGTCGAATATAACAGTGGCACCGATACCTCACAGTTCATGTTGGGTGAAGAATGGAATGTCGTGCCTTCTGATGAATTATTAACACGGCTGGATAAAGTGTTTGGTTCTGATCAGATAGAAATTAAATACTAATGGTGTTTGAATAGTTATGCGTCAGCATGTCCGTCGACTAAAGTTTCGTTTTTTTCAACCGCGTGCATGGCGAACAAACCTGGTTTTCTGGGGCGGTGCAATACTGGTCGGTGTGGTCGCTGCGGTTTTTGCTTTAATGGCAGACCAGGGTGATCAGATGTTTCGACGCATCGTCGCCTACAATCAATACCTGCCGTTAGTTGTAACACCCGCAGGTTTTATCCTCACCGTTTATCTAACCCGAAAAATCTTTAGTGGTGCCGAGGGTAGTGGTATACCGCAAACGCTTATCGCCCTGGCTGATCCCGGCAGCAGTTTAAGTAATCGCCTGTTATCGATGCGCATGGTGGTCGGCAAGGTGCTGATGGCGGTGCTGGCGTTATGCAGCGGTGCGTCATTAGGCAGAGAAGGGCCAACGGTGCATCTAGGCGCTGCGATTTTACATTCACTGGGAAAGTATGCGCATCTGCCAGCAAGTTATTATGAACGTGGCCTGATTTTGACTGGCGGTGGCGCAGGCATTGCCGCTGCTTTTAATACCCCGCTAGCGGGCATTATTTTTGCCATAGAAGAGATGGCACGTTCTTATGATCGCCGCAACAGCGGCATGATGTTAGTCGGCGTAGTGCTCGCCGGCATGACGGCCATCGTGGTGCATCAAAACAATTACAGTTATTACGGTACTACACCAGCAACACTGGATTTTAGCTGGGTCTGGTTAGGGGTGATCGTCTGTGGTGTGGTCGGTGGTCTAAGTGGTGGTCTGTTTAGCCAGATATTAATACTGGGTTCAAAAAAATTACGGCCCTACATGCAGACGCACTGGATATTGATTGCTCTGGTGTGTGGTTTAAGTGTGGCGATATTAAGTATCTTAAGTGGTGGTGCCGCCAACGGTACTGGTTACCTTGAAGCGAAACAGATTGTTAGCTGCGCTGGTCTGGAAACCTGTAGCGCAGATTTTGGTTTAATGTATCCGCTCTACAAAGTGCTGGCGACAGCCGCCACCTATCTAACCACCATTCCCGGTGGTCTGTTTGCACCATCACTGGCAAGCGGTGCCGGTCTTGGCGCAGATCTGGCCTTACTGTTTCCAGTAGAGATGGCATCAACCATCGTAATATTAGGCATGATCGGTTACTTCACCGGCGTGGTGCAGACACCGATTACTGCTTTTGTAATCGTCATGGAAATGACGGATAACCAGGAACTGGTACTGGCAATGATGGCTACTGCTCTAATTGCATCAGGAACTTCAAAACTGATCTGTAAAAAACCAATCTATGAAGCGTTGGCGGAAAACTTATTGGCGATGATGTCAGATAAACAGAGTCGCTAGTTATAAATATCTGTTGTTAATCAATATAGCTATTTTTGTATTTTAAAATGTATCACGTCTATTAGTATCCTTATTGCAAGTACCGATAGCGCTTACTGATAGTTGATAGATATATCATTTGAACATATGGTGTTTTTTATGCGAACTATCATTATGAAAATATTTATAGCGGTAAATTGCATCATTGCCATGGCATTCGGCGCAGACAATATTTTCGCTGTTACCAGCACGTAAAAAACTGGTACGTGCATCCCCTTCAGTATTTTTTCCTGGGCCTTTAGTCTTTTTACCTGCATCCCACCGATGAGGATTATGGCAACTGGCGCATGTGATAGAACCAAAATCACTGCGTTTACCATTGTTATCAAATACCGGGGTGTCAGGCAGATTTTCACCGGGGTGCATGTTCTCACGTAGTTCGGTGGACCAGATTTTTATCTGTTGCGGATGTTTTGCCAAGGCCGGGTTTTTGTGAGCCGCAAAACCCAGTGGGTTGTGGCAACTACGGCAGCGCTGTTCGATAGGGTCGTCGCCTTTCCCAAGTTTTTGAGACCAGAGATAGGCATCAGCTTCGCCGTTGTGTGGTACATGGCACTGACCGCACAGGCCGGAGACATTCTGTGTCTGACCCAGCGTGTTAGTCGCGTCGGTTGTTGAATGCTTCAGGTCATGTTCGCTGCCGACGATGGTTTTCTTGTCTGCATGGCACGTCAGGCATAAATCACTGTTTTTATTCACGCTCAGGCGCAGGAAGCTGTTGCTTGTGTCGCCATCTTCGGACAGCATGGCAAGGCTACGTTTGTTAATGTCATCTGGATCCCAGCGGTGCGGGTTATGGCAACTGGCGCAATCCACCTGTCCCTGACCATTTTCTTTTCTACCGCCATCAGCTGCAAAGGTTGGGATGCGCTTATCATGGTGCAGTTTACTGGCATCTGCACCTATCGGGTGATTGTGTTTGCCGGGCAGCTTATCCTGTGCCAGAGCATCTTTCTGGTGACAGTCAGTGCACAGTGCGGCGATAGCCGTTTCACCAGGGCCTTTACCTCGCGCCCACAGAGCAGGGCCTTTGGCGTTGTGTGGACGGTGGCAATGCATGCAGGGACCAGATAGATGCTGTTTCTGGATGTCGATGTTTTGGTTTTCTTCAAGCTGGGTAGAGAACTTGCCTTCCTGCTCAGTAACGTCATGTTTGGTGAAGTAGACGCTTTTTTTGTCGACATGGCAGTTGACGCACAACAGGCTCAGGCTCTTATCTGCAATACGCAGAAAGCTGTTGCCCGTGTCACCTTCTATTTTAGAAGGATCTTCTGCTTTGATCTCATCCAGCTGTGTCCAGTTATGTGGATCATGGCAGGTGCCACAACCAACGCGACCACCTATGAGGGCTTGTTTGCCGGTCGAGTCATACAGCGGTAGCGGAATCAGTTCTTCACCGATGATACTGTCGGTATTGCTCGAGGTTTCAAGTGTGCTAACCCATCGATCAATGGTAGCGGTGATGTTCAGGTTTTTCACTGGCGCATTGACTGGATGAGAATGGTTACTTATGGTTTTCTCTTTTGCCAGACCTTTATCATTGTGACAGCCCAGGCAGGCGACGTAACCCGTGCCCTGACCGGTCAAGTCGGCACGTGCCCATAAGCGATTGCCTTTGGCATTGTGTACCAGATGGCAGGCGCCGCAGATGCTGGATTCATCGACGGTCTGCCCCAGTGCATTTTTTGATTCCGGGGCCATTTTTCGCATGTCGTGTTTAGTGTTGGCGATATTCCATTTTTCTTTATGACAGGTTTTACACAACTCTGCCTGTGGACCGTTGGCGATGCGTAGGAAGCGGTTGGTATTGTCGCCTTTGTCGCCAGGTTTTGCCTTGTTGTGGATGTTGTTGGAATCCCACTGGTGTGGGTCGTGACAGCTGGCGCAGGAGACCTTGCCCTGTTCTACATCATTCCATTTAAAACCACTGTCACTAAAAGTAGGCAGGGTTACACTGTGTTTTAGTTTTGTTATCGGTACACCAACAGGATGTGAATATTCTCCCACGGTGTGTTTTTTCGCCACTCCATCTTTGTTGTGGCAGCTCATACACAGTGATGTCATGGGGTCGTATTTTTGATCCGGTTTTATATCCAGCGTGCGTGCCCACATCTTTGGACCAGTGCCTTTATGGGGTACATGGCAGGTACTGCAGGGGCCTGAGTTTGATGCCAGCTGCTTGCGGATATTGATACTGTCTTTGTCTGCCAGCCGTAAATCATGTTTGCTATCAATTACATGACGTTTATTTTCATGGCAGTCCTGACACAGACTATCTTTTTCGTTTTTAACCACTAGCAGATTTGTTTCAGGTAGGGCATCGTGAGGACGGTGACAGGTTTGGCAGATTACTTCACCATCGCTACCCAGTTTTGCGCCCTGTTTAAGCATAGCCTCAGGAACTTTCGCCTGTTTGGGTTTGACGTTAACGGGGTGCGTATGCAATTTACCCGCATGTTCCAGATCTCTGGCGTAGCGGTTTACATGGCACTGACCACAGAGTTGGGATTTATCATTTTTTAGCAGTAGTATTTTTTTTTCTGGAGCAGCATGGGCTTTGTGGCAACTCTGGCAAATTACTTCGCCATCTTCTGCAAAAAAGGCACCAGCTGCCATTAAATCTTGAGGCGGTTTTTTTAACAGGTTTTGGATTTTTGTTTTTAATGGATGGCTGCCATGTTTGGGGCCTTTTATTTTTCCCTTGTGACAAGCCATACATAATTGACCATTTTCATTACGCACGCGCATGAAAACGGCGGTGTCTTGCTGGCCCCACGCAACGCCATGAGCCGTATGACAGGTGCCACAGTAAACTTTGCCATCCTCATTTAGCGGGAACAGTGTTTTCCCCTCAACAAGGGGGATTTCAATTTTGTCGGAAGGTTTTACTCCTACCGGGTGAGCATGTTTATTTTCTTCCCATAAAAAGCGTGAGTCCAGTACAAAACCATCATGGCATGAAAAGCAGATTGGTTCAGTACTGGCTATATCCTGTTTGCCTGTTGGCATGACTGGCTTAGGATCATAGGGGATTAACGTGCTGATATCATCGCGCTTGAATTCTGTTAGCCACATAATATGACAGGTCGCACATTCTCTGTTTGCAGATGGCTGGAGTATTACCGCCTGCGAGTAGTGGCTGAACAGAAGCAGGCATAAAAAAAACAAACCTGAAAACAGGCGGTGATAGCGGGTGATCACCGTTTGTATGCTGTTATTTCTTTGCCGGTGAAACAGCATCATCTCCCCAGTTGGTAGACAGAAACTCTGTGTTTTTTCATTTCAACCACATAAAGTCTGTTTTTATAGATAGTCATACCAACCGGTGTCAGCATGTCGTAAGGTTTGCCTTTGTCACCCAGCACAGCAACAAAATTCCCGTCATCTGAAAATTTTTGTACCACATTCATATAACTGTCCGAAATGTAGAAATTCCCATGCTGGTCAATGGCGATACCTTTGGGTCGGAACAGTTTCCCTGGTAATACTCCCCATTCGCCAACCACCAGTGATATGCTGCCATCGGTGTTAAATACCTGAGCGCGGGAGTTCAGTACATCAACGACAGCAATGCGTCCATCGTCCAGTTCACTTATGGTTGCTGGATAGCGAAATTCTCCACGGTTCTTTCCATTGTTTCCCCATTTTTTCAGCAGCTTGCCTTTGGGTGTGTATATCATCAACCGATGATTGCTGCCGCTAACAATGATATTGCCGGTGCGAGAGTGACGGATAAGGTCTATCGGTCGGATTTCTTCTTTATTGTTTTTAACGTTAAAGCCAGACAGAAAAACGCCCTTATCGGAAAAAATCTGGATACGGTGATTACCAGAATCGGCAACATAAACTCGGTTATCAGTAGAAACATCAATACCAACGGGATAATTTAGCTGGCCGGGCTGTTCGCCCTTGCTACCAATGTGAAATAGAAACTTTCCCTTAAGATCATAAACCATGATGCGATGGTGACTGCCATCAACAACATAAATTTTTCCGGCATGTACGGCAATATCACTGGGTAACTGCAGAGCTTGCTTACTGTTATCGTCCGCTGTGACGCCCAGTTGTAGAACCTTATGGGCTGTTTGTGTTTTTATTTTACCTGCAGTAATTTCTGCAGAAGCAGAACCTGTGGCTACAAAAAATAATAAACACAGGTTTGAAATGAAACCGATGCAATTATTTTTTATCCGTTGACGGTGTTGCATCTGAACGTCGCCACCAGGCGCGACCTTTGAGTAATTCTTCATTTGGGATGTTTGTTTTATCATTGTCACCGACTATGGATTCTACGTCAGGTAGTGATGACTGCTTATTTAATAAATCAGGCATATAGAATTCCTTGTACTTTTCAACAATACCAACAATGTTCAAATTTGTCACATTATTGATACGTTGTTCGGAGAAACCCAGTGATCTGAATGGAAGATAACTTTTTTCTTCATCAGTATGGCAGCGAGTACAGAAACGGCCTTTTCCCATAACTAGACCATGAAAACGTTTTTTAATGGACACTTTATCTTCATTTGATAATTTGTCTTTGATCTGAAGAAATTCTTTTGCGTCAGGGTTGTCTTCAGTTATCTCCAGCAGTTCTTCTTCACCATTGTTTTTGGAATAAACAACAATTTTGGAATAAACATCATCGGTATCGATAAGGTAACCGGTTTCAGGATTGATATCAGTGCCAAAAGGTTGCCCCTGTACCTCGATGCCTGAATAGTTGAGCCACTGAAAAGTGTAATCATCTTCGGGTTTCTTGCGGGGGTCGGTATGGCAGGTCATGCAACCAATAAACTGAGTGTGCATATTGAGCAGCGTTCTGATCATAGGTTTCTTAGAATGCGGGTAATCGCCATGACATTGAGAACAGACCGTTTTTTTACCCAGGTCTACTTTGTTAGTAGCCGGAATATTATGAAAATGCCGCTGGCTTTCTGAATAACGTTGATATTTGATTTCTTTTAGTAATTCAGGTCTCTCGGGCTCTTTTTTGAAAAGGCCAAAATGCTCACCCATTACTATAGTTAGCACCAGTAGCAGACTGATGATAATGGCGCCAAGAAAAAAAGTGGTAACAAATGCAATAACTGGATGTTCCCGCCTGATACCGATAATACTGAACGGGCTGTGCTGAAAATGGCCGGGTATTTTGCTTTTATGATCGATCAAAACCAGCATGACAATACCGAACAGAATAAACAGTATTATTGTCAGTACAACAAAAATGGTGAGTTGAGTATCAGTCGCGTGCATGGTTTTACCCTGATTAATATTCCGTCAGATACAGCCAGATAGTAAACAGCCCAAATGCTGTCCAGAAAAAAATAATACCCAGAGTGAAATAGGCAAATATTTTTTGCAGAGGGGTCATCGGTTGTATCATGTGGTTTCTCTTGTCGCCTGCATTGTGTCGTTACCCGTGTCTGGCGAAAGTTCTCTGGCATCCAGTAGGTCGCTTAAATAGGCACGTTCTTCTGGTAGTTCCACCAGGTTGCGTAAATACTCAAGAAAATGTTCTTCAATCTGGTGTTCACGGGTAATTTTTCCGGTAAGAAAAGTCCATTGCATAGGGAAACGACCGGGGGCCAGATGCACGTTGTACCAGTGCCAGAAAGCAATCACCAGCAGCGCCAGTAAAGCTTCATGCGGATGTGATAAACGCATCATTTCCTGAAAGTAGGAAGCAGCGCCTTCGGGTAAGATTGATGCCCAGAATTCCGGGAAGATGAATGATGAACCGGAGATAACCATTACCAGATTACCGAAAGCCGCTGCATAATAATGAATTTTTTGTTTGTACATAAACTTATCCATTTCCGGGCGCTGGTCTCGCGTGCCAGCGAAGTACAGCATGTCGGCTTTGAAATCACGGACATCTTTCATCGTGGGGATAATGCTGCGTTGGATTTCGAACTGTCGCAGTGTTATATCGCGAATGAATATCCAGAATAAATACACTATGTGATACACCATGCTGAATATCATTATACTTGCCAGGGTACGATGAATAATACGTGAGATACCAATACCGCCGACCATATCGTTTAATGGTTGCGCCCAGACATGATCGATAAAAGCAATAGGTAAACCGGTAAACGCCAGTGTCAGGAACGTGACAAAGAGCAGCATGTGCTGGATGCGTATATGGATAGAATAGCGTGATAAATCGCCAATCGGATTAGACACAACATTCTTGTACAGCAATACACGATCATCGGGCATATTGTCGATAAGTTGCTCTATATCCTCGCGTTCTTTATCATCAAGCTTGTTGATGCTCATCGATTTTTCAAGGACACTTTGTGCTTCAGTCGATAATTTCATATTTGTTTCCAGTTATATGTCTATCTCTTGTCTTGGTAATATCGCTTATTCGATTCGATCTCGTTTTCTTGATGATTTGCGCCACCAGGATGATCCTTTATGTAACACCCAGCCAGCACCATCACGACGACGACCAATAGTTTCAAACAAGGCCATAGCAACCAGTAAAACAATGACTATATCACCAACCCATGAGTAGATTAAATTAGCGTAATAACGAAATGGGCTATGCTCTTTTTTACTTGAGGGGTGAGGATCCAGGTCAGCATAGTTTTTATCTGCATGAATGTGACAGTTTTTGCAGGTCTCTACCTTGTTGTCTGCATGAACAGGTGATTCAGGATCACGTGATGGGCGAATATCGTGCACATTCATGTAATAGTTATCTTTCTTAGCGTGACAGTCCAGACAGTTGGCGGCCTTGGTAAAACCATAACTTGTCACTTTGCCATGAAAACTTTCATCGTAAGATTCCACTGCTATGGCATATTTTTTCCCTAGCTCTCTGCCTTCTTTCTTAGCTGCTTTAACATGACGTTCCACCAGGGTTTTGTCACTGTGACAACTGGAGCATAATGCTACGATCTCTGATGGATTACGTTTGACTTCACGAATACGGCGACTGGTATGTTTGTACCAGTCGGTGACAAACTCACGGTCTTCATGACATACCACGCAGCGATCAACAATTTTTTTCGGTGGTTGCTCTTCATTGGGGTTGTATATTGGGTTGGTATGGCAGGTGATGCAATATGGCTTATCTGCATCCATTCCCGTTTCGATTTTGTCTCGGCCATGAACACTGGCTTTGAACTTATTGTAGATTGGTTCGTGGCTGAACTTTTTCCCAGTGGCTGGATTTTTGATCGAATGGCATTCTGAGTCGCAGCGAACGCCTTCTTTTACTTCTTTATGTGGTAGTTGCTTAATGTAATTATGGCAGTCTGTACAGGGTACATTGCGGTGTACGGTAGAAGCAAACATACCAGGCATGACCTGATAGGATCTTTTAACTCCCTGCTCAGTAATACGCCCCATTTTTGGGTATTTATGACAGAGTAAACAACCTGAGTCATCCTCAAAGGCCCAGGCTGGTTGAATCAAATACAGCATTAGCAAGGGGATTATGAGAATGTAATTTTTCATCCTAAATTATCTACACTTGTAAACGCTGGTTGTCTTTATCTTTGATAACAACAGGTGTTCTGGTTTGAATTGGGATGTTTTGATTAACCATTGATTTTGATAGTCCAGTTAATTATTTCTCATTTATACTTATAACTAAAATTCATGACGTTTCGTATTCAACAATATGGATAGTACAGAAGTATTTATAATAAAGTTTGACTTAAATCAATTATGGCTATCAATTGATTACATCAGAGTGACGAGTAAGAGTTAGAAACTAGTAAATGTATCTTTAAAAAAATATTTGCAAAGATACATTGCATGTCATGTCATAATCGTGGCAATCACGTGATAATTAGTTGTGGTAAAAATTACCAGGCTTGATCTGCCATTTTTTATTTATCATGGGTCTGCATACTGGCATAGCGGTAGAACCATTATTGAATGAGTAAGGTCATCTCAATAAAAACTTATTCCATTAAGGTTTAACCCGTTTATTACTAAACGGACTGCTTCGTACCCAAAAATCACTCGGCTAAGATACGCGTGACTTAGGTGAGTGATTCCGTTGATTGTCTATTAATTACTTACTTTTGCATCTTCAACAATTACTTCGTATGTATAGCCATAGCCGAATTTTTTATTTAACGCCAACGAACCTTCTACCACGATAACATCATCAATTTTGGCGCTCGCACTTGTTGTAATGGTAAGATCTTGTTGACTGCTGCTATCACGAATATGTATCCAGTTTTTACCCAGGACATCTGCCGTATACTTGCTTACCTGGCCTCTTATCTTTACAGTTTTTTCTGCAAGTGTTTTTTTGTTTTCTAGTACATCGGCAATGGTATGACCATTTTCAGCTTTTTTAAATGATTTGAGTGCTGAAGCAGGTTTTTTCCTGGTGGCATTTTTGTGAGGGTCGGGTACACTAGCAACAGAGCTTTTACCATTTATGATAAAAGCATGAACAAAGTAGATGGTCTCAAAATCACGTCCCAGTGATTTACTGTGGAAATCTCTCATTACCATTTTTCCGCTAAAACCGATGTGATCCCCCTTATTTATGCTGGTAATGGGACCTGCTACCCATACTGGGCCATCATTAGTCTTGATTTGCACATAGGTGTAACCACCCGCATCAAAGGTTTCAATTAAATCGCCGCTAATAAGGTTGCTGTTATGAACCTCGGAATTATCTTTAGAAGACGATTTTTCTGTAGCAGTGTCTGCGGATTTGCTTGCCAGGCAGCTTGTTACTACCAGTGAGGAGAGCAGTAAAGTACTAATAAGTTGTTTGATGTTCACAGTTTTCTCTTTGCAGTTGTTAGTAATTTTATGTGCTGAATTCTACATGCTAAACGTAGATCTTTGTTTGCTTAAGATAAAAATCTTACGTTATTTTATTTAATGAAAGTTCTCAGTATTCTGTATCAAGCAGGTTATTATTTGTTATGGCATGTCAGACAAATTTGACTGCCAGCTTTAGTGATCCTAAGAAATGGTTGATTCTTGTTACCTGGTCCAACAAAATTGTTGTGTACATCGTGGCATGAAGTACATTGTACTTTTCCATCGGATAACAAAAGATTTGTGATGGTACCAGTTTCACTTGCCTCGCCACCAGCACCAATCGTGACTATTTGTATAGAAGGATCATAAAAACTGGGATCTTTTGCGGCTAGTTCTCTATTAAAGGTGACCGACAGTGGATGCTCCTTAGTTACGCTGTCACCAGACGTTGCTGTAATGTCACCACCGTTGATTGCCAAGCTGCTATTACCACCAATTTTATCGAGTGCAACAACTCCATCGTGACACGATAGACAGAGCTTTGATACACCCGAGGGTTGATCCTCGAGGGCTGTATTTATATTATCTGTAGAATACAGGCTGAAAGTGCTAATGGTAAAAGCATGGTTCCATACAGGCGATTCTACGATAGAATTTTCCGAATTGTGCGGTGTATGACAGACAACACATAATTCACCACCAGTGAAACCGCTATTAACCAGGTCATGGGCAGTGCCGGTGATGCTACCGGCTATTACCATACCGGTTGTTAACAACGAAAGTATTGCAACCAGGCTGCTAGTTAGCCTGTAGCTGAGGCTTGTAGTGTGATTCGTCATCTCAAGTCTTTGTTTATCTGTATTAATGCTATTTTTAGCGTTAACGAATTAATAAATAGTATATTCATAAAATTTGATCTTTATTTAAAATGACAGTACTGGCAAATGTTTTTTGCTCTGAGTCGTTTCGTACTATCAGCGCCTTTAGCAGTTGCTGGATTTTTAATAACGCCTTTTTGATGTACGTTATGGCATGTACCACAAAAAACTTTTCCGGTTTTGGGCTCCAGTGGAAAGCTGATCTGATTTTTTTCTGACATCTTCTGCAGCCTGTTTTGTGTTGATTCTGATGGTTTTACAAGATGGTCAGGGCCTGAATCTTTTTTGAAAAAGGTAAACTGACCACCAGGGTGTGGTGTCCATGGGTGACAGCCCCAACACATGGTTGATAAGGATTCTTCGGCGTTAAATTTAAGTTGATCGATATTTTTAAGCTGAAGCAATCGGGCAGTTGTATCAGCATGACAGATAGCGCATTTTTCTGTTTTTAGTTGACCTTGCTCGTTGATCTGATCATGCGGGTTGAGCCGCTGATACTGGGTTTTATCGTGACATAAAAAACATAACTGGCTACGTCTTTCA
>CAJXZZ010000014.1 GCA_913065105.1 uncultured Gammaproteobacteria bacterium
TGTCAGCTTCATCCATGCTGGTAACTTCTGCTCGTACATTGGCAGAGACTGCCAGCAGGATAAACGCGCAAACTTGTATGGTTGTCGAGATCCTCATATTTGCCTCCTGATAATTGTTATTACTTAATAGAGACACCGCAGCACCAGGAATATTCACGGAACCAAATGCGGACAGCCCCTCTAATTCTTGCAACAGCGCAACAGGGTTCGCATTAACTCACTGCTATCGTGGACAGAATGAGTGTTTCTAACTCCCGCGCTAAGTGCTTCGAAGCGTCTCGCCGATACTTATTTTTTTGCAGCATGATAAACTTTTCAAAGCTAACTATTCAGGTACGACTTTTTAATGTTAAACAACGCCATACTCGCCCTTCTTTTTTCTATCTCGTTTATTCAAACCAGCCTTGCAGATAACATAGAGTCCGATACTTTCGAGCTTAGCTTGTCCGATGGAGCGGCAATAAGCGTTACACGATTTGGCACTGACGGAAATAGAGTTCTCTGGATCCCATCTGAACATGGGATCAATGTCGAAAGACATTACGAACTACTAAACAACGTGGCTAAGCTTCCGCATGAAGTCTGGTTAGCCGAACTGCATGATAGTTATTTCATCACATCCGGTCGTAGCAGTTACACAAGAATACCGGTGGATGACATATCTGAGCTTATCCAGAAAAGTCTGCCGGAAGACGATCGGAAATTATTCATCGTTACCACTTCACGAGGTGCTGCGCTTTCACTGCTGGCACTGAAGCACTGGCAGGATAAAACGGGTGGTAGTGAAAAATTTGGCGGAATCATATTACTCCATCCAAATCTACAGGCTAATACACCAACCCCTGGCACAGCGATGAAATACTTACCGATAGTGGATTCGACACAGCTGCCTGTTTTTATCATTCAACCAAAAAAATCGAATAAGTACTGGTATCTGCAAGACCTGATCACGCGACTAACCGATGCCGGCAGCCAGGTTTACAGCCAAACGATCGATCAGGCAAGCGACGGATATCACGTAAGACCAGATGCCAATGACATCGAAAAACAGAAAACCAAAGAACTCCCCCGACAGTTATCCAGGGCTTTTCATCTACTTGCGCTGACAAAAGTAAACGTCCAGGCAAAACCGGGCATCTCAGACGAACCCTGGGCAGTAGCACCACTCTCCGCATCACTGCAAACCTACCCAGGTAACAAGACGGCGCCCATACTCGAACTTCACGACACCAAAGGCAAGCGACACAAACTGGAAGATTATCGTGGAAAAGTAGTGGTACTCAATTTCTGGGCCACCTGGTGCCCGCCCTGCGTTAAAGAAATCCCATCACTCGGTCGACTTCAAAAAGCGTTTTCAAAAGAAGAATTACTTGTCTTAAGCGTCGATGTCGGTGAAAACAAAAATGAGATCGAAACATTCTTAAAAAAGATAGCGGCTGATTTTCCAGTACTGCTGAACCCGGACGGCAGCACGGTCAAACAATGGAAAATTATCGCCTTTCCCACAACCTTCGTAATCGATCAGCAGGGAAAAATTAAGCTGGCTTATTATGGTGGACTGGAGTGGGATTCCCCGGGTGTCCTCGCGCAGCTGCAGGGCCTGCTCGACCCTCTCGATAATTAAGCTCATCAGAGCTTACCGCCGAAAAAATGTCATCCGCGCACACTTTTGGCTAGTATTCAGCGGGTTTGAGGATACGTTCCCTTAATTTTAATTCCTGACAATCACCGATATTTCTGCTATTTATCTATATATCACACTTACTTTATGCAGCTTGTGTCATAGTGACAGTTAAACTTAATGCGACTTATGCCATAGTCTCTTCAATATAGGGATTTCATACACATCAAGATGTCTTCTGCAGAATTTACAAAATCCTACATCCGCCTGATCATAATGGCCTGGATTATTCCTGCCCTGTTCGGACTTAGTTTTCTCACCTATATCGAAATACTAACAGTCGATCAATTGACTGGCATCATGACGACGCCAACCGAACCGGCATTTATAACCCTGTGGATGATTTTTGCATACTGGTATTTTAAACGTTACATTCGCCCGATAACCACCTACCTGGAACACCCAGATGAGGTTAATGGAGCGGCTGCGCTTGTTTGCATGCAAAAGTTTCCTCTGCATTTCTGGTTTCTTTTTTTGATATACCTTCTCACGGCACCCACTTCCGTCATATTGAGCGCAGAATATTTTACCGAATATGTCCCACAGCCAGTTGACTGGTTTCGTATCCACCTTGTTGCACTTATCGTTTCGATCATCGTTGGTCTGCCAATATTTTTTATCATGCTCGACCTGTTTGGCAACGCTGCCAGCAACCTGAATTTATCCCGGCCTCACATCACAATCAAAACCAAGGTATTTATGATTGGTGCCCTGGTACCGCTACTTATCGATACCATGATCGTGCAATACTACTGGACGCGCACAGGATTTTTTACCTTTGAAACATTTGTTGTCTGGTTAGTGCTCGAGATTCTTGCTATTGCTGGCAGTCTTATTTTTGTACGCAGCTTCACCCAGTCGCTATCACCGTTACACAACCTGGTCACCGAAAGCCCGGATTTCAACCTCCTTTCAAGTGCAAACTTTAAGCCATGTTCGACTGATGAAATTGGCGTATTAACACTAAATTTTCGTAGGGCACTGGATGAGTTGCACCAACACAAAAACAACCTCGAAGAACTTGTTGATGAGAGAACAAAAGAACTGCAACGACTGAACAAGGAACTTGAAGCGTTCAGCTATTCAGTTTCACATGATCTACGTACACCATTAAGAGCTATCGACGGTTTCAGCCAGGCACTTATGGAGGATTATGCTGACAAGCTTGATGGAACAGGCCATGATTATCTTTCTCGTATTCGTGGCGCCAGCCAGACCATGGCCGAACTGATCGATGACATGCTCCAGCTATCCAAGGTCACACGCTCTGAACTGCTTAAAGAACGGGTTGATTTAAGCAGTGTTGCCAGTGAAGTGATAGAAAATCACAAACTTGTCGAGCAGGATAGAAATATAAAAATCAATATTGATCACGGTCTGATATGTATCGCTGACAAAAACCTGATAATGATTGTTATGGATAACCTGATTGGCAATGCGTGGAAATATACCGGCAAAAAAGCTATCGCTGAAATTTCTATCGGCAAGCAACAGGTCGATGGCAAAGACGTGTTTTTTGTGAAAGATAACGGTGCCGGCTTCGATATGCAGTTCGAGAACAAGCTGTTTGGTGTTTTTCAACGTCTGCATTCAACAGAGGAGTTCAGTGGTACAGGTGTCGGACTTGCTACAGCACAGAGGATACTACATCGTCATGGTGGTACTATCTGGGCTGATGCAGTAGTTGATGAAGGCGCCACTTTTTATTTTACAGTGTAAATATGCCCTGATTTTTACAGCACACCCATTTGTCAGTGATATCAAATATCACAAAATATGAGGACTAATAGATGCAGAAAACTATCCTGCTAGTAGAAGATAACCCCAACGATGAAATGCTTACTATCAGGGCATTGAAAAAAAATAACATCTTGAACGAAGTGATCGTAGCGCGTGATGGTGTGCAGGCACTGGACTATCTGTTTGCTGAAGGCGAACATGAAGGCCGTAATATGAGTGATCAACCTCAGGTTATTCTGCTGGATCTCAAACTGCCAAAAATTGATGGTCTTGAAGTGCTTAAACGGATCAAAACCGATGAACGCACAAAACTTTTACCGGTCGTTGTACTTACCACTTCCAATGAAGACCAGGATCTCATCTCCAGTTATCAGCTTGGCGCAAACAGCTACATCAGAAAACCTGTTGACTTTGACCAGTTCATTAAAGCAGTCGGACAGTTGGGACTGTATTGGCTGGTATTAAATGAAGCGCCTCCATCCGCCTAGGAAATTTATATGTCTGAGTTACTGCGCGTATTACTGGTCGAAGATTCAGAGAATGATGCCTTACTCATCATCAGGCATCTCGAAAAAGGTGGTTATGATACTCAACATACAAGAGTCTTCAATCAGACCGACTTAGATAACGCACTGAGAACCCAACACTGGGACATCGTCATATCAGACCATAACATGCCCAACTTCAGCTCAGACCTTACTTTAAGCACCGTTCAGACATTCAATAAAGATCTTCCTGTCATTCTTGTCTCCGGCACCATAGGTGAAGAGATGGCGGTAAAAGCCATGCGCACCGGCGCACATGACTACATCATGAAAGATAATCTAGCCCGACTTGTACCGGCAGTTGAGAGAGAATTAAGAGAGTCCGTCAACCGTAAAACTCAACGTGAAACCGAACAACAGATTCACCACATGGCAAATCATGATGCGCTCACTGGTCTCATCAACCGCTTTGCGTTTGAAAAAAAATTACAGGAGATGCTCGACGAGGTAAGTCAGACCCTGAAACATGCTTTCCTCTATATCGACCTGGATCAATTTAAGATCGTTAACGATACCAGTGGTCACGTCGCTGGTGATGAACTGTTAAGGCAGCTATCCCTGATAATGGGAAAAGAGATACGAGCCAATGATACGCTGGCGCGTCTGGGAGGCGATGAATTTGGTGTATTACTTAATAATTGCCCGTTAGCTATTGCAGAAAATATTGCTGAAAAAATCATAAAAGCAATCAAGGCATTTCATTTCAGCTGGAAAGAAAAAATATTTACGCTGAGCGCCAGTATCGGGCTCGTCGTCATCGATGAACAATATCATGAGTCTGCAGAAATCATGAGCGCTGCTGACATGGCCTGTTATAGCGCAAAAGATGCAGGTCGCAATCGATTACATATCTATCAGCTAGATGATGCCGATATGGCGAGACGCCAGAGTGAGATGGAATGGGTGTCGAGGATACAGCTGGCCATCAAAGAAGATCGATTTCAGCTATACAAACAATGCATCAGTCCTCTAAACAGTGAGCACAAGTGCTTTAGTTGTTGCGAGTTCTTACTCCGACTAGTCGACGACGGAGAAATTATTTCACCCGGCTCTTTCATCCCTGCAGCGGAGCGTTATAACCTGATGCCTGATATCGACAGGTGGGTCATCGATCATGTGATGGCATATTTGTCGGGCTCAAACGAAGATGACGATGTTATCGGTTTTGTGAATTTATCTGGCAACACGATTACTGACCTCACGTTAACCGCATACATAAGCGAAAAATTAGAACAGTATAATATGCCAGCACATCATCTATGCTTTGAAATTACCGAGACCGCAGCCATATCCAACCTCGGTGCTGCGAGTAAATTTATAGAAGATGTGCGCAATATGGGCTGTCTATTTGCGCTGGATGATTTTGGCGCAGGCATGAGCTCATTTTCATACCTCAGATCTTTATCGGTAGACTTCATAAAAATCGATGGTGAATTTGTCCGCAACATGGACAACGATAAAATGGACCATGCCATTGTCGAGGCGATAAATAATATCGGGCACGTAGCTGGTCTAAAGACCATTGGGGAATACGCGGAAACTGAAAAAATCATTCAAAACCTGAAAGATCTTCATGTGGATTTTGCACAGGGATATGCTATTGAAAAACCGCATAGAATTTAATCACAGCATCCCGCTCAATTAATAAATACAAAAACCCGGCAACCCATAAACCGTCGCCGTTGATGCTGCAGAAATCCGAATTCTTACACTCTCCTAAAGCAGTAAAATCATCCCTTTAGTTTCTATATGATGCGTTTCTTTTTAGATTCATCGATTTCTTCTGGCTCAACTTTAATAGCAATATGCGCGTCATCACAGAATGGTTTATGGCTGGATCGTTTACAGCCACAGAATGCGACCATTACTTTTTCTTCCGCCACGTATTTTACAGGCTCGAAATCCGTTCCCTTATGAGAACCATCACAAAATGGTTGCGATTTACTAAGACCACATGCACACCACCAGTACGTTTTACCTTTCTCAACAACGACACCGAATGGACCTTTTCTTGCCACAACTGCTTCTTCGCTCATTTTGCATACCTCAGTTAAAAATCTTCTGACCCTAATAACAAGAGAGTAATCTCTCATTTGATTGATCATCGTACCCTTTCGTTATTAACTTGTTAAACTGGAACACTACTAACCCATAATATAGAAACTAAAATGCCTGGCATCTTGAAACTGATAATAGTCGGTATCGGCGCTTATGCTGTAATCAGCATCTATGTTTATTATATACAATCAAGCCTGATTTATTACCCGGATATGCCGGGGCGGAATCTTGTCGCTACCCCGGAAAATATTGGTCTAACTTATCAAAATGTAGAATTTTTTACTGAAGATAATGTTAAGTTAAACGGCTGGTTCATCCCCGGCAATAATGCGAAACAAACTGTTCTTTTTTTTCATGGCAACGCTGGCAACATATCACACCGATTAGAATCCATCGAAATATTTAATCGCCTCGAACTAAACGTTTTTATTATTGATTACCGAGGTTATGGTCAAAGCGAAGGAAAAACAACAGAAAAAGGAACTTACCGAGACGCTGAAGCTGCCTGGAATTATCTAAACACTCGAGGCATTAGCGGAGAACAGGTTATCATCTTCGGTCGATCACTGGGGGCATCCATCGCTACCTGGCTCGCCAGCAAATACACACCTGCAGCGTTAATCATAGAATCAGGTTTTACTTCTGTGGCATCCATGGGACAACGGTTTTATCCTTTTTTACCCATACGCTGGCTCACTCACATTAAATACGACACCAAACAATATATAAAGAATATTTCCTGTCCTGTTATGGTGGCACACAGCAAGGATGATGAAATCATCCCTTTTGATGAAGGCCGAGAAATTTTTGCTGCCGCACCTGAGCCAAAACACTTTTTAGAAATGCGCGGCGGGCATAATGACGGATTTGTAGTCAGTGGATCAACGTATGTTGAGGGGCTCAGATCTTTTATAAAACAGACTCCATAAAAAGGGGCCTGAAAAAAGGGAACAGAGTTAACCACTCCTGATTTCAACAATTGGTAAAATAAGATGCAACCCAGAACATTGGCATTAATAATAACAGTATTACCTTTTCTCATATCTAATGCAGTTTACTTACTGAGCGCCTACGAAGGATTTGTACCCTGGTGCATACCGTACATAGATGGCTGCACTACCATCAGCCAGGCGGCGCGCAGCGGTAATTCAATCTTTTTATATCGCGCAAGCATGATCGCTTATGGCGTATTACTGATATGGTTCTGGATATATGCACAACACTGGTTAAACCTGCTCTACGGCCGAACCACAAAAAGCGCCCGCATCATTTTATGGCTTGGGATAGTAGGTGCAATATTTCTTATTATCTACATTGATTTTTTAGGCACCACTGGAGAAGTTAATCGCTTCATGCGTCGATATGGCATCATGCTATTTTTTACGCTCACACCACTGGCGCAATTATTAATGCTAAAGCAACATTATGATATTTTACCGTCTCTGCCAGAAGGAGTAATAAAACCCAGGGTACTTCAGTATCAGCTCACGGTTTTATTGTTAATGCTGTTCATTGGTATTATCAGCACTACATTAGAGGCAACCCATAACAAGACATATGAAAGCGAGAACATCGTGGAATGGAATTTTTCACTACTGCTGAATATGTACTTTTTAGGTATGATTTTTATATGGAAAGATTTTAAGTATTATTTAAAAAATGATTCTAGTAAAGCTTGAATACAAAAAACTAGATCTCCCGTTTTTTATCAGCACCCATTATAATTATTTTTCCCTGTAACAACCTATGACATACGAGATCACAAACCAGCATGAAACAGAGGTAAGTTGCAGCAACTGCCAGGCCTGCTGCTGCCGTTTAGAGGTTATGCTCATTACCGACACTGGAGTACCTGATCGTTTTATCGCATTCGACAGATGGGGCGGAATGACCATGGCACGACTGGAAGATGGCTGGTGTGCAGCCCTGGATAGAAACACCCTGATGTGTACTATCTATGAGAAACGGCCACTTATCTGCCGTGAGTACAAAATGGGCGATGTCGATTGTATTATCGAACGAACCGCTAACCTGTAGGTTTATCTCTTCTCATTCCACTGACCCAGGATTTTTAGTTTGGTAAACCTGGCGTGCAATGCTTTTCACTTACCGGCTACCCCTTCAACTTTCTTTGATAGTATTAGACCTCTAACCATAAAGATGACTAATCAAAAACTATGTTTGGCATTTTTTATTCATGAACCGGAAAATAATCCATATCGATATGGATGCATTTTTTGCGGCAGTTGAACAGCGAGATTTTCCTCAACTTAGAGGAAGGCCGGTAATAGTAGGTGGCCAGCCGGAAAGTCGTGGCGTTGTTGCTGCCAGTAGTTATGAGGCCAGGAAGTTTGGCATCTATTCCGCGATGCCATCATCGCGAGCATATAAACTTTGTCCTGACGCAGTGTTTGTCCCACCGCGATTTTCGGCATACAAACAGGTGTCTGAAGAAATTCATAAAGTATTTAAACAATACACCGATGTGATTGAACCCTTATCATTAGATGAGGCTTATCTTGATGTAACAGAGGTGAACTTGTGCGACCGTTCAGCAAGTCTAATGGCTAAAGAAATAAGAGGAAAAATATACAAGGAGATACAGTTAACAGCGTCTGCAGGTATCTCCTATAACAAATTTTTAGCGAAGTTAGGTTCAGACCAAAACAAACCCAATGGCCAGTTTGTTATTAAACCAGGAGAAGCAGAACATTACTTGAGTGACCTGCCTATTGGTCGATTCTATGGCGTTGGTAAAGTGACTGAAGCCAAAATGAAATCTTTTGGTATAAATACTGGCGGTGATCTAAAACGCAAAAGTATGCTGGAACTACAGGAACTATTAGGAAATTCCGCAGAGTATTATTATGAAATTGCTCGAGGTATCGATCATCGATCGGTATCTAATCAGCGTGTACGTAAATCCCTGGGATCAGAAACAACGTTTCAACAGGACATTTCTGATACTGATGACATGTTACAGCAGTTATTTTCTCTGCTTGATGAAGTGCTCGAAAGCTTGGCAGAGCGAGAACTTTTAGCTTGCACCCTTACTCTCAAAATAAAATATTCCGATTTTACTCAGATAACCAGAAGCTACACCGATGACACTATAATCTCTGTTCGTGAGAAAGCCATTGAAGTAATACCTGCGCTTCTAGCTAAAACCGACGTACACAAAAGAAGCGTTCGCTTACTGGGCATTTCTTTTTCTAATTTACTTAAACATGAAAATTTTTCTAATAATCAGCTGCAATTATTCTAGTTCAAACATAAAACTGACAGATGTTTTTTAATTACACATTAACTGCTACCGTCAATCTTTACTTCTACATACCCGTGATTTGTAGCGTTCACATTCGCCCAGATACATCTCGGTACTTTTAGGCATTGGCGTACGTGCACGGGTGATAAATGCGATAAGCCTGACGCCCGCTTTAAGCATATGCTTAACATCCAGTATATCAACCCGCGTTTCAACATCATGGCTGTCGCTATCTTGTGGTGCGAAACTCGTCACCTCCTCACCGGCCACCACGAAATCTGACCAGACATCGAAAACATCATCATCCGTGCGTAATGTTTCACATTTTCGTTTGGCCATTTTCGCATAGTTTAAAATTAGCTGGTCAAGCCCGGGGAAACGTGGGTCATTCTTAATACACCTGGCCATATAATCAGCCGTTTGATCGATATTTTTCATCGTCATCGCGATCTTGAGGTATCGACCTTCGTAGAAATCCTCAATTGGCATGATAAAAGCCTTGAAGGGTTCGCCCCAGAGTTCATCAATACCTTCATCACCATTACGATGTTTAACCAGCTTGCCAAACTCCAGTGCTTCGCGAAGATGTAGGCCACAGGTATGCATCAGATCATTGCCAGGCAGTATCTCAACACCACTGGCTTCCAGATCAACAAGGTGGGTAAAGATGTCGGCAGCACGATTAAACAAAGCACCGGCGAGCATCGCACCCTTTACACGTTTTTTTCTAGGATCGTTTTCTGCTTCGTAAGCGGCGCGGACATCATCGAGCAACTTTCCCGGGATATTGATGCCGTGTTCCATATGGTTGAACAAACGACGAGTCAATGACTGGATCAGGTATTTCTTTGCCGAGAGATTATCCACTGGCGGTTCGTAGCATTTTATCCAGTAACCCTCGTAATAGACGCTTGTAACGCCATTGATCTTCTTACGAAAGCCATTTTCTATAGTCTCTTTCATTTTACATTGATACTCTTTATTACTGGTACGGCCTACTTGAATCCAATCCATTAAGAATAATAACTGAAACTTTCAGCATTCTGATTCGGGAAATATCTGCTAGCGTTTAAAGGATACTCGCCCCACCTGTTTTCATGCCGTGATCTATGTCATTTTAAATCACCATATTAGACATTTTTCTGCATTTTATAATCATCCATTTCAAAACCATTACCAATATTCTGGACGATACTGCCCTGTGTTTCAAAGCCAAGTTTCTTATACATCTCAATCGTAGCTGAATTATTTTTGTTTACTGTCAGTGAGATTATTTTTAACCCTTTTTCAAAAGCCAGTTTTTCAAGAAAGTCTATCGCCTCTCTCCCGTAGCCCTTGCCACGCTCAGCTGATGCAATATAAAGCTTACTTAAAAATAATTTATTTTCTTTAGGTAACACAGCCATATAACCAATATAGTCATCGTTACTTTTAATTAAATAATACAAAAAACCATTTCCTATCTGTTCGACAATAGCCTTTTTCGATTGGAATCTTTCCAGCATATAATCGACCTGCGCTTTTCCGATAATAGCAATGAAGTGTTCATTCCATATCTCATGAGCAAGATCTACAATGATTTCTATTTGATCTTCACCTGATACTTTTTCTATAAACATTTCGTCTTTATCTAACTACGAATACGATTCAAGAGACAGTGAAATCACCCCCTTGTTTAATCCAGCTCTATGTTTCCGTTAACCGTTACGCTTACTGTTTGCTCGCCTGCAGAAATAGCCGGTGCACTTGCCTCTGCCTCCATAGCCATGGCCCGCATCTTATATTGCGGACGAACGCCGATTGCGCCTGAGCTGGATATATTGATATCGACTATCTTATAATTTTTACGGCCCAGCTTTTTAACGACCTGCTGTGCGCGATTTTCAAAAGCGTCCAGAGCCTTGTCGATGAGTTTTTCATCCTGCTGGTTTCTACTACCTGGTGAAATCGTAAACTGTATAGATTGTAAAGCTAAATCGCTCTGCAGTTTACCTAGCACATCACTCATTAATGTCATGTCCTGACTTTCCAGGCGCAAGCTCTGGCTCACTCGCCAGCCCTTAATTTTATTACTGCTATAGATCGGGTTGCTGGAATAGGTGTTAGTCTGGTGCTTAATTTCAGGATGTTTTTTTACCAGATCAAGTGCAAGACGAATTCGTTTATTTACGATACTCGAGAGTTCAGCAGCCTGACTCCCCTCTTCCTGTGCGTACACGGTTGCTACCATGGTATCGTTTTCAAGCTGTGCGGTTTCACTGACGCTTAAGTGGATACGGTCATAATGGGTTTCGTTATCATGTGCCAGTACATTATTGATGCCAAGACTAAATAGCAGCAAGAATGCGCTGAGTGTATGGGTTAATTTAAGCATGTTTATTCTCTCTGGATTTGTGGTTTTTAAACAAACAGAAAAATCTCTGTCGTTTCAGACAATCGGTTAATTCTAACGTTCAAGATTGTTAGTAAAAGCCTCTAACTCTTTCTATTCTATATGATTCTCATTTATTGCACGCCTCTTTAAGTTACCTTGAATTCTTAAGCTATACTCCGTAAATCTAAAAACATTTAATTTTGATCGGTTATCTCATGGCTCACTTAAAAAAAATCAGCACGACTTTATCTGTTGCCGCAACAGTACTACTAGAAGCCTGCAGCAGTGGTGGCTCAGACTCTGCATCAGCGCCCGCAGCAGTAGCCAATACTACAGCACCGGAACTTGTTGGTACGTGGGCGACTGACTGCGTAGCCACAGCAGTCTCAAATACGACGACACAAGCCTCCGGCGGTGGCGGTGGTGGCAGCGCATCAGGTGGAGCAGCTTATCGAAATACGGCTGTTTTTACTCAGCAAGGACATGTCGAATATACTACTGAAAGTTATGCAACTTCGGACTGTAACGAAAATAAATTGTCTGGTTTTGGCGTTTATAACGCGGTTTATTTCATAGGCGCTGCAGGTTTTGACACTAATGGCGGTAGCGTGACTGAATTCAGCTATAGCGATGCCAGCTCTACTACATACACTATATTCTATGCTAACCCGGGTGACAGTTTGTACCTGGGCGACGGGACGGTAAGTTCGGCGGGTAATACCGGCGGAAGTACGACTACCCGGATCGACACCCTCGGTGAACGGATGCTGAAACAGTAATAATTATTTAATAGGTTTCAGAGAACAACACACCCTAACCTGTAATAAATATAAAATTAAAAGGCTGTTGTCTGCCGAAGGTTTGCTTAAAATATTACCCGCTAGCTTTAATTTCTTATCCAGCTCTCAAACCTTTAGATTCTATTTCTCTGATTTATTGATCGATACCTTTTTGTCTCCCCTGGGCAATCAACTTTACCTGTTGTTTGGTTTACTCAGGCCCTTGCGTACCTCGCGCGTAAGTCATATTACTTGAGGGTATTAACGGGGCACGTATTTTTTATCCATGCAACCGCTTGCTACACATAAAATCAGGCAGACTGCGTCCTTGATGCAAAACTGAACTTTCCCTATTATTATGCAAATCAGTAAGAGTCTTTTATAATCGCGGTCTGGACTTCCCCATTATTTTCTATTATTTAAAGCGTAAATATCAAATATGATTATCAAACCAAAAACTCGCGGTTTTATCTGTACGACAACGCACCCAACGGGCTGCGAAGCCAATATTAAAGAACAGATAGCACGCGTCAAAGCCGATGGCGCTGTAGTAAACGGCCCTAAGAAGGTTCTAGTGATTGGCGCATCGACCGGTTATGGCCTGGCGTCACGTATTACCGCCGCCTTTGGTTCAGGCGCAGCCACCCTGGGGGTATTTCTGGAAAAACCAGCCACTGAGAAAAAGCCCGGTTCTGCCGGCTGGTATAACTCAGGTGCATTCGAAAAAGCTGCACACGCAGAAGGTCTTTATGCAAAAAGCATCAATGGCGATGCTTTCTCCAACGAGATGCGCGCTAAAGCCATCGAAATGATTAAGGCTGACTTAGGCCAGGTTGACCTGGTCGTTTACTCACTGGCCTCACCGGTACGCAAACTGCCAGACAGCGGTGAAGTCATTCGCTCAGTATTAAAACCTATCGGCGACACTTACAAAGCTACTGCTGTCGATACCAGCAAAGATATCCTTATCGATGCTGAAATTGAGCCGGCAACAGAAGAAGAGATACAGAACACTGTTACTGTGATGGGTGGTGAAGACTGGGAATTATGGATGCGCGCATTGAAAGCTTCTGGGGTATTAGCCGATGGCGTTAAAACAGTGTCATACAGTTACATCGGCACCGATATTACCTGGCCTATCTACTGGCACGGCGCACTTGGCAAAGCCAAAGAAGATATGGATCGTACAGCAGGTCTTTTGCGAGAATCACTCGCTGACATTAATGGCACCGCGAATGTGGCCGTCCTTAAGAGCGTGGTCACACAGGCATCCGCTGCCATACCGGTAATGCCTTTATACATCGCAATCGGCTTTAAGGTAATGAAAGAACTGGGTATTCACGAAGGTTGCATCGAGCAGATAAATCGCATGTTTCGTACCCAGTTATATAAAGATAACGGCGCAGACCTGGATGATGCTGCACGTATCCGTATGGATGACTGGGAACTGCGTGACGATGTGCAAAACAGGGTCAAAGAACTCTGGCCGCAGGTAAACAATGAGAATCTTTTCGAAATCACCGATTACCAGGGATACAAAAATGAATTTTTAAAACTGTTCGGTTTTGGTATTGATGGTATTGATTATGATGCGGATGTGGATACGTTAATTGGCTTTGAGCCCGCTACGATTTAAGCGAACGATTTAAATAACAAAGAAACAGGTGACTGCCCCACCGAGGAGTGGACAATGTGTAGGTCTGATTAGCATAGCGTAATCGGAAGCATGCTAATCGGACCTATGTACTGACTTTTCTCGTCAGATCACACTTCCGTTACAGCGATAAATAATCCGCTACAAAGTCTGCATCTTTGTCGCCACGCCCTGACAGGTTAACCAGTATGGTTTTATCGGGCGACATATCTTTTGCAATTTTCATGGCGTGAGCAATAGCGTGCGCACTTTCTAGCGCAGGAATAATACCTTCCAGACGAGAAAGCTGCATAAAGGCATCCAGGCATTCTTTATCATCAATGGCTTCATATTCAACGCGTTTGATATCTTTTAGATAACAATGCTGCGGACCTACACCGGGATAATCCAGCCCTGATGCGATCGAATAAACTGGCAACGGGTTACCCTCTTTATCCTGCAGGTTATAACATTCAAATCCATGGATCGCGCCTTTCGTTCCCAGCGTTAGTGTTGCTGCATGCTGATCAGTATCCAGCCCTTTTCCTGCCGGTTCGACACCGATCATCTTTACAGATTCATCATCGATAAATGCGGTAAACAAACCCATCGCATTAGAACCGCCACCAACGCAGGCCATCAGCACATCGGGCAGCTTGTTTTCTTTAGCCAGAAACTGTTCACGTGCTTCCCTGCCAACGATGCTCTGAAAATCACGCACGATCTTTGGAAACGGATGTGGGCCAACAACCGAACCTATTGCATAAAAATAATTTACCGGATCTTTTAGATATTCTTCAAATGCACTATCAACCGCATCTTTGAGTGTTTTGGTGCCGCGTGATACAGCAACCAGTTTACAGCCTAAAATTTTCATCTTAGTCACATTAGGGTGTTCTTTTTCAATATCGATCTCACCCATGTGAATTTCACACTCGATACCAAGTAATGCACAGGCGGTTGCTAAGGCCACGCCATGTTGACCGGCACCGGTTTCGGCCAATACTTTTGTTTTACCCATATGTTTGGCTAATAGTGCTTCACCGATACAGTGATTTATTTTGTGTGCTCCGGTATGATTCAGATCTTCGCGCTTTAAAAATATGCGCGCACCACCCGCATGTTCGGTTAAACGCCTGGCGAAATAGATAGGGCTGGGACGGCCGACATAATCAGTATAAAGCTCCTGTAATTCTTTTTGAAAAGCCTCTGTCTGAATGACTTCTTTATACGCTGCATCAATTTCATTCATGATAGCAATGAGTGGCGGTGGAATTATCTGCCCACCGTATTCACCAAAGTAACCTTGCTCATCCGGCATTGCTAAACGTGTTTCAGTCATTGTTACAACCTCTGATTTATTTAATTAGAAACTTAAAACCTTCCAGATATTAACACCATTACTACATATGCAAAAACACCTATGCTCACTATAATGGATGGGTGCTTCTGACTCCACAGAATTTTTAATATATACCATTGGCCTACAGACTCACCTAATCGCATCCTCAGGCGGCATCATCACCACTGATAACGATGCCGGAAAAATCATCTGCATCATGTTTGTTGTCATTAACAAGTAGATCTTTCTGCAACGCGATTTCATCGATGTTTGCGCCGAGATGTTTTGCAATCGTGCGCAGATCAATTTCTGCATTTTCCAGGCAGGATGTGCCGCCGGGTGACGGTGTCATATTGAAGATACTGCCAATACCGGTGTCGATTTTAGCTTCGCCCATGAGCAGTTTGCAGTGATCTTTATCGATAAGCTGTGGGCGTATGCCACCGACCCGATGAGCGAATTTTAAATCCCCCAGTTTCAGCGAAGGCACAATTTTCCGTACTTCTTTTAAGAACAGCCATTTGCGGATTAATGGAACCTCAAACAGCATATTTTTAAACATGTAGTTACGGATGTCTTTAACACGCAGCAGATCCCATAATACTCTTGCCACTCGCCGGTCGAAGCGAAACACCTGTAGAAAATCTGGCAGGGTCTTAAAGTTATATCGCTCAAGAATGGGCAACACCAGTGCCGTAGGACCAAACCGGGTTTGACCTGGTACCAGAACGTCCGGATCGCCATGGATAGCAGCAAACGGTAAGGCATCGTTCTGCACGGTATAAACCTTACCGTTTAGCACATGTGGAGTGAAGTAATAACTGCCTGCGATAGGCAGCACCGAGTAATGATGTCCGTAACCTAGATCATGCGCCAGTTTAAGACTGTGTCCGCCAGCGCATGCCACCAGTGCCCGCGCACGATAACAGATGCCCTGTGTTTCGACGATAAAACCGTCTTTATCAATTCTGATGTGATCGACGTTTTCATTGTAATGAACATCAACTGTTTTATCTGGGCATTTATCTGCTTCTATCTGCGCCTGGCGAACAAATGAACGCGACAGCGCTTCAAAATTAACTGCGGTATATTCATCTGTTGAACCCAGAGCAATGATTTCGTCGTCACGGAATTTATCCCCGTTCATCGACACCATGGGTTCAATTTTAGCAATGGATTTTTTATCAAGTAATTTTAGATCGGGATAAAAAGGACTAAACGTTTCATACCGTTCTCTAAGTAAGGAACATTCCTGTTCGCCAACGCCCAGCACCATTTTTGGGAATTTAAATATAATATGATGCGCGTCAGCTTGTGCAACGGCATAGTTGCGCAACATTCTTGCCGCGCGTTGAACTTTCAGCGCTTTATCCAATGTGTAATTTGTTTCGATGTCACCACAGTGTAGCGTCTGGCTGTTATTACTAGAAAGCGAGTTAACCCGTGCAGGCGCAGCGTATTTCTCAATCACGCCGATGTGTTTAATGTCGGAGTATTTAGTGCTCAGATAAAGTAACGCGCTACCGGATACACCGGCGCCTACAATTAACAGGTCATACTGGTTGCTTGCCATACTATTCTCTAAATATTGATATGAAACAAAACTTGATTTTATTCTAACCTATCTTACGCTGTATGCGACTCCATCTTCCTTATACAGTGTAAATTGTGTTTGCTTCAAACTATATTCAATTGCCTCAATAAAATTAATAAACAGTTACAAACAGACCCATCTATTTAAAAAATTAAAAACATCCGTTTATTTTTACGTTAATGCCATTAAAATTCCTTCAATTGATTAGTTGCCATTTGTTTTTACAGTGCTATTATCAATATTGTATTATTTTATTAATTAACTCTGAGGATATTATGGCTAAAGCAAAACCCGTTATTAAAGCTGCCGCACTTCATAAAACGCTCGACACGCATTCAGAAACACTGAACAAAGCAAGTAGTCATGCATCTACTGCTGTCACTAAAAAAATAGCTGAAGCTAAAAAGTTGTTGACAGAAGTTAAACGTCAAACCAAGAAAAAAGCAACATTATCTAAACGAATCAAAACAGCCTCAACAAGACTCAAAAAAGATGCGAATGCTGCAAACAAAAAAGCCGCGGCTGCTGTCACTAAAGAATATAACGCTATCAAATCTGCACTGGATAAATCACGCGCCCACAAAGCGTTAGTAGCGATGGAGCTGTCAGCGTTAAAAGCTGCTACAAAACGACTGGATGCATATACCAAGGCCGTTGCTGCAGCAGATAAGAAACTTAACAAACCTGTAAAGAAAAAGAAAAGAAGAACAACAGCTAAATAAGTTTATTGTTACAAGAATATTTTTATAAAAACCCTTTCCAGCTGGAAAGGGTTTTTATACTTGAAATTAATATTTTTAACCACACATAGTATTCGACCAGATTTCAATTTTTCCTACCTTTTTATTTATCCCTTTTGTTTGAAATCGTTGGCGTGCAACATGACAATGGTTATACCTGGATTCGTTAAACGCTGTCATTTTTTTATTAACATGTTGTCCTGAGGAAAAGCCATGAACCCTAAACATATCATCTGTTATGTAATATTACTGTCTGCATCCTTCGGCAGCTGGGCTAGCGAAATTGATACACCCTATAGCGCATCAAGCCTTGAGATGAAATTGCACAAAGTTGAAGGCGCTCCGGTTTATTATGTTATTGGCCTCTCAGGTGTACCGGATGCGGCAAACGAGGGCCATACCTCCAACGCCGGGTTTGTGGTCACCGATGCTGGCGTTGTGGTGTTTGATGCACTGGGTACACCCGCGCTCGGTTATCGTCTGTTGCAACGTATACGTGAAGTTACCGACCAGCCGATTAAACGCGTTATTGTCAGTCACTACCATGCCGATCATGTTTATGGGTTACAGGCATTTGAAGAACATGGCGGTGATCCGTCCGTGTGGGCGCAACATCTCGCGCTCGGTTATATCGGCGGAACGACCGACAGCCAGGGCGAAGACGCAGAGCGAAGACTGGCCCAGCGGCGTGAAGCACTATTTCCCTGGGTGGATGAGCGCACCCACATCGTCGCGCCCGACCACACCTTCGAGGATGAAATGACGTTCGAGCTTGGTGGTGTCAGCTTCATGTTGAAACACCTGGGCCCGGCACATGCGCCGGCAGACACTATCATGCTGGTCAAGAATTATGGTGTGTTGTTCAGCGGTGACGTGATCTATAAAGGCCGAGTGCCTTTCCTGGACAGCCCGGAGACCGATATCAAACGCTGGCTTCGCGGTCTTGAATACCTGGCCGAGATGAAACCTACACCTCGCTATGTTATTCCCGGACATGGCATGCCCTCGGAAGATGTGCGAGAAGCAATCACCACAACCCGTAACTACATCGATTTCGTGAGCGATGCTATGCGCAAGGCCGCAGAGGATCTTGTGCCCTTCGATGAGGCCTATGAGGCGACCGACTGGTCGGCTTACAAAGACATGCCTGCATTCAAGGCCAGTAACCGTGGTAACGCCTATCGCATCTTTCTTGAAATGGAAGCAGACGCATTCAAATAGGGCCTCGAATAAAAGACGAGTCTATAAAAAGGCATGATCACGCCAACCTTTAATTTATTACCGGGCCATATTTAGGGATAAAAATAGCAGAAAAAATAACACCCAATGAATTATAGGTATCTGTTACTTTAGCACTCTGCTTTTATCAATCTGAATTCTTACCCGTTATGCCAGCGGTCAGGGCAAAGCGCATCGCCTCTTCCATGCTCATGTTTATCGGACGTACATGCTCACTGGGAATAAATAAGGTGAAACCTCCGATCATATAACTCATCGGCAGATAAACCAGTACCTTGTCCTGTTCCCGGAAAGACTCCGGCAAACGCTGCTGGTCTGTCTGGGTAATAAAACCGATCATCTCCATTCCGTTATAGGTCACTGCCACAACCTGTCCAAGGCCTTCTTTTTTTGGTGTGAAAAAATCGAACAGATCGCGCATCGCACGGTACACGGTTTTAAACAGTGGCAGGCGATAAAGAATCCGTTCACCGAAAGCAAACAGCTGACGCATCAGTATCGCTTTCATCAGTAAGCCGACGACAAATACGACCACCAGGCCGGCGATCATGCCGAAACCCGGGAAATAAGTTGCTTGTGGCAACATCCATCGAAGCACTGAACCCATCACGTTTTCCGAAGAAACCGCTAG
Organism: uncultured Gammaproteobacteria bacterium; assembly: GCA_913065105.1. Lineage (GTDB taxonomy): Bacteria > Pseudomonadota > Gammaproteobacteria > SZUA-229 > SZUA-229. Next base: position 19,622 of record CAJXZZ010000014.1, read on the forward strand.
CCAGTACAAAAAGTAAATGGTAAGTACGACGGGTAATAGGGTGATAAGACCAGTGAATAGGGTTTTGCTTATGGATTTAAACATGAGTACACCGGAGCAAATAAATGCTAGCTATCTATTTCTATTATTTATATGCCATATGGTATCGCATCTAAATACCGCTTTGGAAAAATTAACATTACAGCAAACAACTTTATTTAAAACTAAAAAGATTCACCTCTTTCAATTAGCTCTGTACCTGCTGTTCCATATCCAGCCAATTTACGATCTGGCGCCAGTCTTCGATATCTTTTTCACTGGCTTTTGAGCCCAACTCATGTATGCCAAGACCACGTTCAGAGGCCTTATTGTAGTTCTGCGTTTCCCTGAGCTTGGCAATGACCGGTATATCCATCGCACTCAGAAAATTTTCCAGCGTATGAAACGAAAGTGTATTCGCCTTGACCCGGTTACAGATAATACACAGTCGAATATTTTTAGGTTTAACTTTAGCTATCAGGTACAGGTCACGGATAAAGTCTGCAGTCGCATGAGTATCGATGGAAGAAGGCAGTACAGGAATGAGAATAGTATGCGCGCCATTAATCTGATCGACCATGTCGAGCCCTTTCAAACCGGCGGGTGTGTCAACGATCACGTACTCGGTATCGAAGGGCAGTTGTAATCGCCAGCTCTGTGTGACGGCCTTGTTAGTGTCGTAGGCAGCTATGCCATTAATTTCACTATACTCGCCTCTTCTCTGCTTCAGCCAGTACATGCTTGAACCCTGTGCATCGTAGTCTATCAACGTTGTGTTTCGACCCATAGTGGCAAGTGCGCTGGCCAGGTTGGTGGCAATCGTGGTTTTACCACAACCGCCTTTCATATTGATAACGACTATTCGCTGCATAGTTATTTAACTGACTGGCTCTGATTCATTACTTGTTCCGAAGCTGACTAAAGAGGGCAGCGCTATAAAAAAATTAATGGGACCAGTCCATTTTACTCGTAAGGATTAATATTCGCTTTAATAAAATACTGCTTCATATTTTTCAGGCTAGAACTAAACAAGCTATTAAAATGCGCCAAGGGATAAGATAGCTGCCATTGTCTTAAATCATGATGCTCGCTTTGTTTGTATGAATAATAATTCGGGCGAGCATATTGAAAGGCTTCCATCATACCGCCAGACTCACTTAAGCTATTGGTCTTGCAGTTTCTGTACTCATACAATAAGGAGTAATGCTGACTTTTTAAAATAAGCTGTTCTTCATACTCGGTTTTAGCAATCTCAAATAATTCTGCTGCCATCACATCTACATCTTCGATATGTAGGATTCTGCCTTCGATATTTCCTTCCTGTTTTAAAAGTTTTCCGTGTAAAGCCTCATAGAGTTCACTTTCTTTTAAATCTCGCCTGGCTAATTGATCGTACAGATAAGGGACACTTATTGCTGGACCACTTCTCCACTCACTGAACTCAGCGATAAATCTTACAAAACGTTTTTCTTTTTGCAGGCCAAGATTTTTGTAATTTTCTTTTGTGAATCGAAAGCCAGCAAGTGTATCGATAGCAGACATCACCAGGGATTTTTTGTACAGCAGGATATGGCCTCTATCTTTTTCAGGAATTGACTCGGGCTCTAAATACTCTATCGCAGAAACCTGCTCTTCAAAAGCTTCACAAAATCTTGCTATGTCATAGAGGATCGTCATCTCGCTTTATTATGCAATTTAATAAGCTCAGTGACAAACTACCATTTAACGCGTTCGGGTTTTCAGTAAAGCTTCCGGATCCTCGGCCATTGCTCATGTATTATTCTTAATTATGGAACACATCCCAAGCTTACCTGCATTCCGTAGGCAACAAAGGGTTATCATTACTATCCCAATTTCCCTGATTTGCGAAATCAGGTGGATACATGATATATATTCGGTATATAACGCATGTTAAATGCACGGAAACCACATTAATGATTAAAAGCTATCTTTCATATAGCCTGAATAAGCTCACTGTGTTCGCCATTATGTTTTTGCTTACTGGTTGCGACGCTAGCTTCGTTGACTCCGAGCAATCGCTGGGCACCAATGATAGTCGTTCCGTCGTATTGGCTGATATCGATGCTGACGGTGATCTGGACATGGTGGTGGCAAATCAAAACCAGGGTAACCGGGTCTATCTTAACGATGGCGCAGGTAGTTTCAGCGATTCCGATTTATCTCTGGGTGAAAATAGTAGTCAGTCTATCGCTCTGGGTGATGTCGATGGCGACACCGATCTTGATATGGCGGTGGCGAACCAGAATCAAGGAAACCTGATCTATCTCAACGACGGCACGGGCGATTTCAGCGATTCCGGTCTGTCTCTGGGTGAAAATAATAGTTACTCTGTCGCACTTGGCGATGTCGATGGCGACACCGATCTGGATCTAGTGGTAGCGAACCAGAATCAGGCGAACCTGGTCTACTTCAACGATGGCCTTGGCGGCTTCAGTGATTCCGCTCAGTTACTCGGTGAGAATGATAGCCGCTGCGTCGCTCTGGGTGATGTCGATGGTGACGGTTTTCTGGATATAGTCGTGGCCAATCAAAGCCAGGCAAATCAGATCTACCTCAACGATAATTTTGGTTATTTCTACGCATCTGGTCAATTACTGGGAGAGAACGATAGTAACGCCGTAGTATTGCGCGATATCGATGGCGACAGTGACCTGGATATAGTGGTGGCGAATCAAAATCAAGGAAACCGGGTCTATATCAACAACGGCATAGGTCATTTTATCGATTCGGGTCAGTCACTGGGGGCAAATGATAGTCGCGCCATAGCATTAGGTGATATCGATAACGACGGTGACCTGGATATGGTAGTAGCGAATAAAAATCAGGGAAACCGAGTCTATACCAACAACGGTTCCGGCGGTTTCAGTGATGACGACCAGTCTTTGGGCGATAATAGCAGTCAATCAATTGCTCTGGGTGATCTGAATGGCGACGGCGTTTTGAGTATGGTGGTGGCGAATGCTGGCCAGGGAAATCGTGTTTACAATTACGTAAAAGAAAAATTCAATCTATTCCAAACAGTTGATTAAAATTACTTTCGCATAAAAATAAACGATCTCTGAGAGCATTTCTTACCCCTTATAATTTCTAACAACCTGCTCAAGTTGTTTAATTTTTTCGGGATGTTTTTCTAACCAGTTACTGATAACTGTGTTCTTGCTGCCTTGAAAAACATAATAGACAAACGCCTCATCCAGACCCTCCTGCTGCACCTTGTCGTACAAGGGTACATAGTTGTCCATAACAAAAGCATTATTCTTATTTTTTATTTTCAACGTGTTAAGTTCCTTAAAAAGGGTGTGGTACTGTGCTTTTATTATTTCGAATGCTGTGTATGTTTCTGATTTGTTCAACAGTGACATTCTCTGCCTAACCAATGCTTCATCTACTGACCGAAAATCTCCTTCATCCGTTTTCCTGGTTACAACCTCGCGGCCAAGCAGGTCATTAATATCTTTTATTATCAACGGTGCACTGGCCTGTTTTGGTTTTAATAGTAACGATACGCTCAGCGATAATAGCGCCGGCGTACTGTAATCATTCGAATAATAAAGCACACCCAACTGGAAATGGGATGCAGCATTTCTCGGATCGGCAAGAATTGCTGCTTTGAAGGCATCAGCAGCAAATTCCGCTTTATTCAGATAAGCATAAGTGTCACCGAGACTGTACTGAAGTTTCGAATTTTTCGGATATTCACTGACAGCAAAACGATAAGTACGCAATGCATTCCAGGGGTCATCGTGCCGCTGATAAGTTTTCCCTATTAACAGATAGATATCCGGCAGGCGCTCGGACTTGTATGCCGCTGCTCGCTTGCTGAATTCCAGGCTCTTATTGTACTGACCCAGCGCCAGATAGACGTCTGCCGTAGCATAGAGAGCTTCAACATTATCAGGGTTTAACTTGAGTGCCTCCTGTGTTTTTTGTAGCGCTGACTCGAACTCACCTCGATTGAAATGCTGCTCGCCCAGGGTCAATATCTGTTCCTCCATCTTATCCGCCGCAACGGGAGTCTTTTCAGGCCGTGTTAATAACTCATGGCTACAACTGGCCATAAAAAAGATAGACAAAATGATCCATATCAATCGTAAAATTATCGTTTTAACATACTGTTGTGCCATGTTATCTCCGCTTTCAGGTATTGTTAGATGAAAAAACATATCAGTATTGTAATACTTTTAATATTAACCGGAATATTTCAGACAGCCGATGCACTAGAAGAACGCACCCGGCTGGGCCTGGTGAAAGAAGGTGAATTTTCTTTGTTAACGGGCCTTGAGTATCAGGAAGGCGATTACGGTACGCCTGACAGCACTTCTTTGTGGCGCATTCCCATTAGTATCTCCTATCGAAAGACAAACTTCAGTTTCTTTGCTTCTATGCCCTTACTGTTTGCCTCTAGCGAGGGAGACATTATTGTAAACAGCAAAACATCCATGCCTAAAAAATCCGTACCACCAACTACCTCTGGCACAGGGCAGCAAACCGCGTCAGGGATTGGTGACATTGTAGTTTCTGGCTCTTACTATTTCACACCCAATTATCGCGATGAAATCACCTATCGGCTAACCGGAAGCTATAAACTTGGAACAGCAGATGCAAATAAAGGGCTGGGGACGGGTGAAAACGATTTGTACCTTGAAGGCGGTGCCGCAAAAAATATTGATGAGTATATTCTATCCGGAACATTGGGATATGAGATTAGCGGTGACTCACCTGACTTTAATTACAATGATGTAATGTACGGTACAGCGGGACTAACCAAACAGATGGCTATGAACAAGCAAATGGGTACGTACCTGTATTTCAGTCAGGCACTTACGGACGTGTCAGATGCGCCGCTCGAACTTTCTTTCTTTTACAGACAACCTGTCGCTACAACCCGTGACATCTATCTTTTTCTGTCCAAAGGTTTAAGTGATGGCAGCCCTGATTTTTCTATAGGTGGCAGCCTTCAGTTTTATTTTTAGTCACCGACACCGTCTACGACAGGTAAAAAGAGTCTCGGGTAAAAAATGCATTACATACCAGAGTTGATGCCAGTGTACACCGGTCGCTTTCCCAGTGCGGATATAGTGCTTACCATCAAGAATACCGGGGTCAAAATATAGCGCGAGCTCGACCAGAAGAGCATCGTGTTCGACAGTTTTATCAAGACGTGAAGTGTTCATGATAATAAGCTCGAAATTCAATAAATAACAGAATCACATACACTTTATTCGATATATTGTCGTCAGGATTTAATGCTAATATCAAGACCTATTAGACTCAGTAAACATAGAGTCAGAGAAAATATAAATAGTGGTCACATGATGAATTTAACTGAAGATATTAATAATCCTATACAAGTGCATCGCGGCTTTACCCTGATAGAACTGATGGTGACCGTTGCAGTCATTGCTATCCTGGCAACCATCGCCATCCCTTCAAACCTGATTCATCGTCAACGCAGTGAGGTAACCGAAGCGCTTGCTATGGCTACTAGCATTCGTGAAAATATTACTGTTTACTACATCAACTACCACTCTTTTCCAGCTGACAATAGTGCAGCTGGACTCCCCGAGCCACAGTTTTTAATTGGTAATAGAGTAAAGAGGATAGAAATTGAAGATGGGGCCATACATATCACCCTTGGCAATAAAGTCTCTAAACCGCTACAGGATAAAATACTTTCAATGCGTCCGGCAATAGTAACCGGCAGTCCAATGAGCCCAATCTCATGGCTTTGCGGATCTGACACCCCTGTTACAGGAATGCAGGCCGTAGGTATTAACAAGACCAATATAGATAATGCAGTCGTGCCTGCTTCATGCGGAAACTAAAAAGAAAAACGACAGATCAGACCAAAGAACGTACCTGAAACATTTTAATTTATAGTCATAGTATTAAACAAAGGGTCTACGCCTTTTTAAATTCAATCCGCTTACTCTTTAAGAATATCTTCCAGTTTAATCGTGTCTGCTATGTGCTTATTAGACCAGACAATCAAACTTCGCATCACCGGTTCCAGATCAAGGCCTTTTTCTGTCAGGTAATAGGCGTAACGCTTGGGCCGTTGCTGATACAGCTCACGTCGCACTAAACCGCTTAACTCCAGACGTTTGAGTCTGTCCGCCAGAATATTGGTTGGGATTTTTTCTGGTGACGCCTGTAAATCCTTGAAGGTATGATTATCAAAGAACAGATCGCGCACCACTAACAAGGTCCATTTATCCCCTATTATTTCCAGAATGCATGAAACCGGGCAACGAGATCGGTGGCAGTCTTCAGCAGATTTTTTATCATCTATAAGCATAGTTATATATTTTAGACCAGTCACTTGCAAATTAAAAGTAAGTAGCTTAGGATTAAGTCACTTTAAAAACGCAAGTTACTATTGATAAAGGAGATATCTTTTGGAATTAATACTCTATTACCAGTCAGGCACCCGCTCACAACGGGTGCGCTGGCTGCTCGAAGAGCTTGAATGCGACTATAAAATCGAGTACATAGACCTTTTCAAAGGTGACGGCAACACCCCCGAATACCTTGCCTTGCACCCGCTGGGACAGTTACCGGTATTAAAAATAGATGGCAGTGCCATGTTCGAAAGCGGCGCCATTGTTCAATGGCTGGCGGACACCTATCTTGATAAAGGGTTTGCACCAGGAATAGATTCACCGCTAAGACGAGAATTTAATCAGTGGATGTATTTTGCTGCAACCAACCTGGAACTACCTGCCTGGGAGATAATGTTACACAGCAACATCCTGCCGGAAGATGTCGCAGTAAAAGACATCATCCCTTTTGCCACCAAAAATCTACTAAAGGTATTAACGGTTCTTGATGAGCAGCTAAAAGGAAAAAACTACATGGTCGATAACAAGTTCGGTGCCGTGGATATTATGATCGGGTATATCCTGTTGTGGTATCCCGAACATGTAGCAGCATTTCCAAATTTAACGTCTTACTGCCAAAACCTGCAACAGCGCCCGGCATACAACCGTAGTAAACAAAACTAACATTCTGCTTAACAATTCAAGCTGCGATAAAAGCGGTGAACGAAACCTAAAAGGAGAAAAACATGCCACCAGAAACATTAACAACAGAATTATACTGGCTAACATTAACGGTATTAATGACCGGACTGATGTGGCTGCCCTACATAATTAATCGAATGTTAGAGCAAGGCATAGGCTTTGCCTTATGGGACCCTCAAGGTGAAACCAAAACTCAAATCGTGTGGGCAGAACGGATGGCCCGTGCACACAAAAATGCAGTAGAAAATTTAATTATTTTTGCACCGCTGGTCTTAACGTTGCAGTTAACCCAGTTAAATAATGCGCTAACTGCTTTAGCATGTATGATTTACTTTTTTTCCAGGCTCACGCACTACATCGTATTTAGTTTTGGTATCCCCGTGATAAGAGTTCTAGCATTTATGGTCAGCGTTGTAGCGCAACTTATTTTAGCCTTTACTGTACTGGGTATTACTTAAAACCATAAAGGCGACAGATCTATTTCTTACGTTCCAGGTTCCATCCATGTAATCCGACAAATCAAATCGGTTATTGCATCCTCAGACCTTAACTATTGTCTTCTTTTTGATAGAAGCAATAATGTGAGTTTTACACGTTGTATGGCCTATTAAAAAAAGTAGCTTCTATCCCTTTTAAAGAACCCTTCTCGTTGAGTAACACTTTAATCCAAAACCGCCGGCCTTTAAAGTTAGCATCAAGATCGACAAAAGAAAAAATGTCCGTTGTGATATAACCAAATTACTCATAGCTGAGCATATTGAAGCCAGAATTCACTCTTTCTGTTCTTAAATTTAAAAATAGCGAGTTATTCTGGCATTTTGCACATTTATAGAGCAAATTTTAATCTTCAATACACAAAATAATTATCAGCACCCTATACTCTTAAGAACAGGATTTCACCTGCCGTGAGAGATAAACACATGAAAATACTCTGGATATTAATCCTATCGACAATTCTTAGCTATTCAAATCTAGTTAAGGCAGACAATCAGTCACTAACACTTGGCATTTTTCCCTATGTTAGTACGAGTAAGCTTATCGCTCACAATAACACCGTTGTAAAACACATCAACGAAACAACAAATTACGATCTATCATTAGTCACCGCCAAAGATGCATCAACCTATCTATCAAATCTTAAAAACTATGAATACGATCTTATCTTCAGCGCACCACATATAGCTCGTTTTGTTGAAAAAAATTTCGGTTATCAGCGTGTCGTAATGACAACGCATACAATCCGCGGCGTATACCTGGTCAAAAAAGATTCGCCGATACATTCTTTTAACGATCTGAAAGGTAAAAAGATTTCTATGGCTGATGAACAGACAATATTACACCAGATCGCCATAAGTGAGCTTATTGATCATGGGATCATTCCTGATAAAGATATTCAGATTAAAACGGTCAATACCCATAACAATGCCATTTATGATGTCCTGAAAGATGAGAGTGATGCAGCCATCACCGGTTTCAAAATCTGGAAGAACCTGCCTGCCGATAAAAAGAAACAGCTCCGACAGTTAGCACTCTCTAAGGCAACGACTGGATTTATCGTTTTAGCCAAGCCGGATATAAATAAGGAAATGATTAAGAATATTCAAAACTCTTTTTTATCATTTAATGGATCGTCGGATGGTAAACCTTACATCTTCAGGAATTTTAGACTAATTAGAAACAGTGACATGGAATCACTAGACTTCTATGCAAAAGTTTTCGAATAACTCAGCACTATTACACCAGGTATGTTTCTACGTTTTATAAGTAAATCAATACGGCTAAAACTCGTTTTAGCAAGTGTTATTATCGAACTAATAATGCTTACTATTCTACTTGGTAACGGTTTGCGCATCATCAATACAACCATTGATCAACAATCAACCATACGCACCAACTCCATAACGCCTCTATTAGACTCTGCCCTGAGCATACCCCTGTTTGAACGTGACTCAGCGACACTTTCCGAGCTGCTCAAAAAATTGGTCCATACTGATAACAGCGAGTTTACTTATATTAATGTATTCGATGACCACAATAATTTATACGCAAGCGCAAATCCTGAAAACACTCCTCTGCCTGATTCTGAAAATAATAAACCAGAAGTGGTGAATATTTCTGCCCCATTAACCTTAGCGGGTGAAACAGTTGGAAGCGTTGAGTATGGGCTCTCCATTCAATCGCTATATGAATCAAAGGCAATTTTACTCAACCAAAGTTTGCTCATCGCTTTAATCGAAATCATTCTAACCATACTATTGCTCGGTCTTACCAGCTATTTTCTGACACGCCACATCGCTGTACTTATACGTGGTGCCGAAGCTATTACTTCTGGGCGCTATGACGTCAATATTCCTATTAAAACACATGATGAAGCGGGTCTACTTGCCAATGGATTTAACATCATGGCCAGTGCAGTTCAGAGCAGGATTACTGAGCTTTCAGAAACAAGTCATGCCTTAAGTATTAAAACAGCTGAATTTGAGTCCATTTATAATTCGATCGCTGATGGCATTATCTTTGTCGACATCGACAGGGTTTGTGTCGATGTAAATCCAGCCACGCTATCAATGTTTGGTTATCCTCGGGAAACATTCATAAATAAAAAACTCGATTTCTTATATTTAATACAAGACGAATATGATTATCAGGGACAGTTACGTTTTGCCAAAGATGCACCTGACAGAAGTGATGCTTTTGAAGCGTCATATGTTCGCAGTGATGGCAGTATATTTATTGGTGAGTTACTAGCAGCGCGCGTACGAGATGAAAAAGGTGAAGTCTCAGGGTTTATCGGTATCCTAAGGGATATTAGCGAACGTAAAAAAAATGAATTCGAACTGATGGAGGCAAAAGAAAGAGCTCTTGTTACGCTCGAATCCATTGGTGATGCCGTTATTACAACTGATGAAAAAGGTTTGGTTCAATATCTGAATCCTGTTGCTGAAACCTTAACTGGCTGGTCGACAGACGAAGCGCATAATAGATCATTACCCGAAGTTTATGATATCTATAATGAAAAGACGAATCAACCTGTTGAGAACCCGGTCATACGCTGTCTACGTGAAAATAGTATTATTGGCCTGGAAAGCCATACGGTACTCATCGACAAAAATGGCAAAAAATTTGCCATCGAAGATTCCGCCGCGCCCATTAGAGACAGACAGGGAAAAATAGTAGGCGTCATCCTGGTGTTTCATGATGTCAGTCATGCCAGAACGATGGCCGATCAACTCTCATGGCAAGCAAGCCACGATTCATTAACTGGGCTGATAAATAGACTCGAGTTTGAAGCTCGTCTGGATAAAATACTAGTAAAAGAAAATAAAAACTCTCAACACGCCTTGCTTTACATGGATCTTGATCAGTTTAAAGTCGTCAATGATACCTGTGGACATATCGCCGGTGATGAATTACTAAAACAACTTTCTACATTATTTCAAAAACATATCCGTGACAATGACACGCTCGCCAGGCTCGGTGGTGATGAGTTTGGCATACTGCTTGAAAACTGCCCCCTTGACCACGCTCAAAAAATAGCTGAAAACGTTATCGGGGATCTTAATCAATATCGTTTTTCATGGCATGACAAATCATTTCCTATGGGCGTCAGTATCGGTCTTGTACCTTTTAATAATTCAGATAACGAAACGATTAGCACATTGATGAGCACAGCTGATGTAGCTTGTTATGCCGCTAAGGATGCAGGTCGAAACCGTATCCATATTTATAAAGCTGATGATGATGAGCTAGTTCAGCGACATGGAGAGATGCAATGGGTATCTCAAATTCAACTTGCACTTGAGACGGATGAATTCGAATTATATTGCCAGCCGATTATTAGCACCTCTGGTCAACAAGATGAACCGCACCATTATGAAATTCTTATTCGAATGCGTAACATCAAAGGCGAAATAATCAGCCCGATGTCTTTTTTACCTGCTGCTGAACGATACAACCTGATGCCAGAGATTGATCGCTGGGTTATCACACATGTAATGGAACAGATTAAGAGCTTCCCGCTAGCTCATGGAACCATGATAGCGATAAACTTATCCGGTAACTCACTAAGCGATAAGAAATTCCTTCATTTTGTTATCGACCAGCTACAGGATAATTTAATCAATGCACATCAGCTTTGTTTTGAAATCACTGAAACGTCTGCAATCAGTAACCTTAGCCATGTCACTTCTTTTATTTCTACATTACAAAAACTGGGCTGTCAGTTTTCTCTTGATGACTTTGGAAGTGGACTCTCGTCATTCACTTATCTCAAAAACTTGAACGTTGACTATTTAAAAATAGATGGTTCATTTGTTAAAGATATGATCAATGATCCTATCGATAGAGCAATGGTTGAGGCAATAAACCAGATTGGTCACATCATGAAAATCAAAACTATTGCCGAATTTGTCGAAGATAAAGAGACCTGCGAAATGGTCACTGATATGGGAATCGACTATGCTCAGGGTTATTACTTTTCAAAACCCTTTGAGTTTTCAAAGCTGAAATCTATTACAGGTAAATTAATAGAGCGATAGCCTAGCAGACAGGCCGAGCTCTTAAATTCTTTATTGAACCTGATGCATCAACTTGATGTGAAACGCTGCCCCTATCGCATCTATAGCGGTCGGACTATCCCACACATGTGTCCCACGAATTTTTCCCACTACGCGGCCATCTGCGTCTACCAGAACAGTAATCGGAATCGTATTTGCACCCAGCATATTTTCCAGTAGCAGCTTGCTGTCGAGAAAATTTTCAAAAGTAATTCCTGTCTGCTCGATGAAGGCCGCAGCCTTATTGCGATAGTCGTCTGTCGAAACCCCGATGACGTTGAGCTCTTTTCCGTTATAGCGTTGCGCCAACCGCTCAATTGAACCCATCTCAGCCCGACAGGGGCCGCACCAACTTGCCCAGACATTAATGATCAGAGGTTTCCCTTTGAAATCAGAAAACTTTTTTGTTTTCCCGTTTAATCCATCCAGTGTCGCCTCGCGCAGGTAACTGCCAACCTTGACCTCGCCTGGCGTACCTGCAAATGCAGTTGTGGATAATACTGCTGCCAAAAAAAATGCCTGAAAAAATATTCGCATATAAACAACCTGTCTGTTGAACCAAATCAATAACTCTTGTGTGTGACAGAACCTATTATAACTGTTAAAGAGGTTTAGTCCGCCCCTTAAGTTCTACCCTGTCAATCCCCTGTTACATTCAACAATTGAGACCGTATAATAGGCAATAAATGAGCATTTCGAAATACCCTTCAAAACTTAGTTTGCCGCAGAACAATCCTGGTATAAGCAGTGTGCTGGAATATCTTATTGTTAAATTTCCAGATATTAGCCCTGAGGTTTGGCAACAACGCGTAGCCAACGGCAAAGTACATTGGCACGATGGCTCCTTGATTACCGCCGACTCGCCCATAAAACCACAGCAACGTGTCTATTATTACCGTGAAGTCGTAAGTGAACCTGCCATTCCGTTTGCAGAGAAAATATTATTTCAGGATGACCATATTTTAGTGGCCTATAAACCGCATTTTCTCCCAGTAACGCCCGGTGGAATTTATATCAACGAGTGCCTGCAAAACCGATTACGAGATAAAACCGGCCTGCAAACCTTACAGGCTTTGCATCGTCTGGATAGAGCAACTTCAGGTCTAGTGTTATTTTCAGTCAACCCAGACACACGCCATCGTTACCATAACCTGTTTAACACCCAGCAGATACACAAAACCTATCAGGCCATAGCCAGCATAAACAGCGACGAAGATTTAGTCGGTAAAGAATGGGAAATTAAAAATCGTTTAGTAAGATCCGAACCGCCTTTTCTCATGAAGATTGTCGAAGGCGAGCCAAATAGCCATTCCGTGATCCGCTGCCTGGCACAATCAGCCGATAAAGCGTTATTTGAATTAAACCCGATTACCGGAAAAACACATCAGCTCCGACTCCACATGCAAACATTAGGCTGGCCACTATTACACGATAAGTATTACCCAACATTACAGCCAAAAACCGCTGATGATTATTCCAGGCCCTTACAACTATTGGCAAAAGAACTGCGGTTTATCGATCCAGTAACACAGCAGTCTAGAGTTTTTAGTAGTGACACGGACTTGCGCCTGGCATAAACAGTAAAGGGGCCTGATAGAAGCGCCCCTTGATTTTGGTACAGCTTTAGAAGTGGTGCTGAAAGTTAGAAACCAGGTTTAATTTTTTATGCTCACTGGCGGTGTCACTGCGTCTTCTTCGGCAAGCGCCACAGTATCACGGCCTTTCATTTTGGCGCTGTACAATCCCTTGTCTACACGATGGATCAGTGTTTCAGTGGTATCCGTATCGCGCAACCCGGTAACACCAATGCTTACTGTAAAATTGATGAGACAACCTTCTGATCCGCGTGTTTGAATTGTATGACAATTTTCACGAATACCTTCAGCAATTTTCATTGCTGCAGATTCATCCTTATCGGTGAGGACGGCGATAAATTCCTCTCCACCGTAACGTCCAATAAGGTTGAAATGGGCCAGATCCCGCTTCAATAATCTGGAGAATGTCTGGAGTACCTTATCACCAGTCAAATGGCCATAAGTATCATTGACTCGCTTGAAGAAATCGAGATCGAAAAGCAGAATTGAAAGCGGACGTTCCTGTTCCCTTGCATGGGTCATTTCGAGACTCAGCCATTTGTTGAGTACACGGCGGTTGACCAGGCCAGTAAGCGGATCGCGGCTTCCCTCTCGATAAAGTCTGAGTAACATTTGTAACTGTGCAAGCTGCGCCCACACGGCAATGCCCGCCAACAGAGTCAATAGCCAGATTTTACTCAATGAAGAAATTGTCAGCGACCCATCAAAATAGATTTCACTGCCCAGGTAGATAATACCGACAAGGGATGCATAGCTGATGCCTTCCGTCAGTGTCAGCGGAAATATGGCGAGCAGAACAACAACAAGATAGGGAAGAAAAGAATAGCCTATCAAGGCACCCTCCATGCCAATATCACCGCTTAATACAAGACGCGAGCATACATAAAACACGCAGGGGATAAGAACAAAGGCTGTGAGTCGCTGTTGTGAATAATGCAGCTTTTGAGCACCACTGGTTAACATACCGAGAATAAAAAACAATCCACTGTATGCCAGGCGCAGAGCAAGGATAGACCCAAGGTCATCTTCGGGTACAGTAAAAATATCGACTGGAATCCAGAGAAGTGCGAGTACGGCAAACACAAATGCCAGAAGGCGTACTCGCATGTAGATGAACTCAGCACGGGATCCATTAAAATCCTCTGAATGCATCTCACTGGTTAGCAGGTCATTAAAACTAGTCCGATGTAGCCATTCCATCAGCCCCGGTGTTGCTCTCTTATCTGGTCCGGTGTAATTCTGATTTGTCTGGTTTGTCATTCTTATTGCTCTCATCCGTATATTACTGAAGTAATATAGACCATAGTTGCCGGAAATTAAGTTAACTACACATATGTTGTGTTTAGGTAACGGTTAACAGAATGTCCGTTTTAATCTCTTTTGATGGTTAACAAGAATTAATGGGAAACACGAGTCAGAGTATAAAAATTTCTGACTCATGTAGGCAGTTTATATTGTTTTAACCTATTTTGGAGTCGATAGTTATGAATCAAAAAGGCCGGCACGAAGCACTGGTAACAGCAATAAAAATAGCAGTGTTAGATAAACATTTAATGCGCCACTACCACTTGAAGGTGTCGCCGCTGGTGGTGGTGTCACAGGCAGCACGGCACCCGGTGGCGTGCAGCCTGACACTAACGAAGCAGGCGCAACTGCCTGCATCCAGGCGTTAACATTCACTTCTAGCATCATGCTGTCATCGCCTTTTAAACCTTCCAGCTGATGACAGTTCAATCCGCCAATACAGATAAACTCGGTTTGCGTATAGTCCAGCCCTGCGCCTGTATTGTATGCGGCTAAGCGAGCCGCAGCGGTATTAGCTGCATTGGTATCAGCATCACCGTAGAGATCGAGTACCGGCACACTCACTTCATCTATCGTTGCAGAGATGTTAAGGGGATCAATACTGGTGCCATACATGCCAACCCCGATCAGGCCAAGGATGGGAAGTTCATCCATCTGACCTCGTGCGACATGTGCAGTCGCCAGACGCGAACCCAGGCTAAAGCCAGCGACGACGACTTCTTCAACACCGAGTGTTTGCAGATGGTTAATCGCTGTGCGCATACGGGCGTAAGTTTCGGGAAAAACATAATCGTCCCCGCCAACATCACTATCAGTTACATAACTGGAAAAAAGAATCTGTCCATCCAATGGAATGGGATTATCAATCGACAACGTGGTGTAACCGGCACGGTTGAGTGAAGTTCGTATTTCCTCTACCACAGGTCCTGTGGGTGTTGAGCCACGACCGTGATACATCACCACGCCTACTTTGGCGCAGCTGGTTTCGAGTAACTCTCCTGTAAAGAGATCGCTGCCGTTTTCGGCAGTCGAATTCAAACTTATGCTTGCGGCGTGAGATGGTAGCGCAGTAATCAATAGAACTGACAGCGCGAATAAGGAAAACAGGTGTTTTGTTATGTGGCTCATATGGTTTTCTCGTAGATATATTAGTTATTTAGACGATACAGAGTTCGATATATTCATTTTTTAGAAAAATGATTACAGGGCATAACGCTCCATGTTGATTTTCCTTGTTAGAGCGCCTTTATCTACCTGGCTCATAGGTTTCGTATTGTGGTAAATCACCCTCAATATTTTCCCAGTTTGCTTTTGACGTTACAAAAATATGTGCTGTTGGCCGTTCAATAATATCTGACTCAATCACACCAAGACGAACACGTACTTTATTTGGGTTTGATTTGTTTTTACTAATGATTGGTGAGCCACAATTTTTGCAAAAATATTTTGTTTGACCTGGAGATGATTCATAACCTGTTAGTTCATTTTCACCTGATATGAATTTAAATCCCTTGATATCAACATTTCCGTTAGTTGCAAATGCACTACCCTGGGCTTTTCTGCATTGTGAACAATGGCAGTATATGATGCTCTGTATTTCGCTTGATATTTCAAAGCGAACTTTGCCACAAAGGCAGCTACCGTTATACATAATTTGTATCAATCCTTCTGCACTATAACGCCAGGCATAAACTCCGACCAGCCTCAGTGTGGTTTGTTTGTGTCACTAATATACGCCCTGAGCGAATAAGGCAATTTTAGCTTTCGCAACTGGGCTATTTGCGGCGTGATTCGTTAGTTGAGCGTATTTAGTCAATTCATAATATTAATCATATTTCATCCCTCTTCCCACCTCTATTTACAAAATAAAAACGCCTTGTTAGGCATTTTTTTCAGCTTCAAACCATCGGTAAACAATCCCTGCCAAAATAGCCCCTACGATAGGTGCAAGCCAAAAAAGCCACAATTGGGATACTGCCCAATCTCCCTGGAAAATTGCGACACCAGTGCTTCTCGCTGGATTAACTGAGGTGTTAGTGACAGGGATACTAATAAGGTGAATAAGAGTGAGGCCGAGACCGATAGCAATAGGCGCGAAACCTTGCGGTGCACGTTTATCTGTTGCACCCAAAATAATCATTAAGAACATAAACGTCATAACTATTTCAGTGACCAGTGCAGCAATTAAACTATAGCCACCGGGTGAATGCTCCGCATAACCATTTGACGCGAACCCAGCTGAAACATCAAACCCAGCTTGCCCCGTAGCGATGATATATAACACCGCTGCTCCCGCTATACCGCCTGCAACTTGTGCAGCAATGTAAGGACCAACTTCAGAAATTGAAAATCTTCCACCTGACCAAAGACCAATTGAAACTGCTGGATTAAGATGACAACCAGAGATATGCCCAATAGCGAATGCCATTGTTAACACCGTAAGCCCAAACGCCAAAGAAACGCCCAACAAACCAATGCCCACGTCAGGAAAAGTCGCAGCAAGAACTGCACTACCACAACCACCTAGTACTAACCAAAATGTACCAATAAACTCAGCACCTAATTTTTTTGTTAATGTCATTTTTATCTCCCAGTTGAAGTAGATATCTTTGATTGATCGATAAGCCTAACGCAATGCTAAATGACGTGTTTTTTACGTCCGCTTAAGCTGTTTGTTAGAAGTTTTTTATAAACAGCTAACAGCATTGTGACAATTAAATAATATTTATATATTTTTTGATAACCATTTTTTAGCCTCTTCTATATTATCAAATACTGCAGTAGTAAAACCTGTGCGTCGCCCTATCCACTCTTTTGACATTTGCTCATAAGATTCATATAAGATTTTCCATTTTGATATATCGCCCACAAAAACGATATGAGATAGTTTTGAATCCATAGGGTAAGAATTATCCTGAATTGCGATTTTATGCATCTGTTGTAAATCAATGCGTATATCTTTTGCGTTTGAAAAATCACATATCTGATAGTGAATATTACTATTGGATATTATAGTGTCGGTAGCATCTATAAGTTCCTCGGCTGTGACAATGCCAGAACAAATGAAGACAACACCTTTACCATTTTTTTCTAATTCAATCTGAATGCTCATGATCTAATTTATTTATTTTCTTCTAACTTGTTGGTATGAAGCCTTCTAAGGCGTAATAACACGATATTTAAGCTGTAAAAGGCGCCTGTTATAAGTAAGTATTAATATTGATACATCATTAAAAATCACCGGGTGTAATCTGTTTTATTTTTCCGCCATAAAAATTTTTGATATATCTAAATCTGTACTCTCATCACTTTAATAGGAGATGGGATGGAGTGATTATTTAAATCAACGTGAATAGTCCCTTAACAACAATTTCTTGAATGCCATCAGCTAATCGCTGGGCACTTGCTTTAGCGCTGACCTTTAGTTTAATTGTGTCGAGTTGTGTAAGCACTTCCATTTTCTTCACCAGTTTTTTATATCCTTTTACGGTAAGGTCTCCTTCTGCAAGCATAACTGTCCATCGTTCAAAATTCTCCGCTTGAAGACGTACAAAATCAGAAGTGTCCTTTTTCGATGTGGCAATTAACCCTTTTAATTCACTTTTTGCTAGTTCCTTGCTTTCGTCAACAACACTATCGATAAAATCTGTAAATTTACTCATAATGATCTCCTAGCGTTTGTCTTTGTTTTTTAGGTTTTCAGTTGCAATAGCAATATCAAACGCTTGCCCAAGAACCACAGAAGCTTCCCGGAAATAATTTTTCCCGAGTACTTGAGGGCCATCTTCCTTATAGTCTTTTACATCACTGTCAAATAAACCCTGTATTATTTTAAATTGTTTTGTCGTATCACTATTTGGATTCCCTTTTCCATATTCATACTCATATGCTTTCCGAAAATCTAGCGTGACTTTATCAATCGCCCCCAGATTTTGACCTACAGGCTTTGTATCAAAGCTTTCAACTAAGAAAGTTGCTTCCGCCTTAAGTGATGTTAACTGTGAATAGGTCGTTGCATCGTAATAAGATATTGGTACACCAGAACAACCAAATAGAGTCAGTAGTAATAATACAGTGCCCAATAATAAACCAGGCGCTATAAATATCCTCATCTGTGTGTGTTGTTGCCACGTAGTTCGTGCATTCATAACGTCTACTCCCTTTTGTGATAATGAATTTTATTTTAATTATAAAATTAGTGGTGTCTACTTTATCGGGGGATGCTCAGCATCCGCTGCTGCTACTTGTTAGATCATTCATTTAGTCTCCATTTGGATAATAGGCGTATACATGGCTTCGACAGCATAAGCTTGCCAACTAATAGTGATAATGAATGTAATTACAGATAAGGCGTATACGATATTTTTTGATGCTTGGTCTAATTTAGATTTAATGAAATAGATAGATGCGAAAAAAGCTAGTAAAGGTGAGATTAAGCCTAAGTAATGATACTCCAATACGTGTATCGTATTTTTTGGCAGCTTTGCATCAAAGTTTTTGAATAGGGTTTCAAATTGTGGAACAGAATAAGAAATCTGGATTGCAATGAATAAGGATATAACAACTAGAAGGCACGATATTGTGAACAGTACTTTATTTGTTTGGCTCATATTATTTTATTTCCTTTGCAACTCTAACGCCGCAAATAACTGGCAGGTTGAGAAGTGAGGCGACGAGACCTGTCCGAGTTAATTTTCCTTGTTAGCAAATTATTAGCTAATGTTAATTGCACCGAATTTCTTCACGACCAGGTTTATGGCTAAGTTTTACTCCATACGTCGTTTTTTCGAATTTATTATTATATTGGCATAGTGCGCCAATAGCATTTGATTTACTAGAAAACGGTCCAATATAAACTTGAAACAATTCGGCTCCACTTAAAAACTGAAAATCAGGAACCCAAAAATAACCCGTATTAGAGTATCCAGAATGGTTTAGGGAAACCAACCGGCGCTGTGCTTCTTTCTTAGTTTCCCATGCACTATCCAAAACCACATAGGCAGGAAGATCAATACCAGAAACTATTATTGTTTCAGGTTGATTACTATTACCGTCAGAGATATCTTTATTGTCGTAATTTCTCGTTTCTATTGTTCCATTTTCCTTGGCTTCATCAGTGAAAAAACCTGCTTGATTTAGAGCCACAACAAAACCGCCTAATGCAGTTAAGATAGCTGCTATTCCTGACAAAACCCCCGGCAAGGTTTTCCACCAACTAGTTTTTGGCCTATCTTCACCCATAGATTTCACCTGGATTATTCTTGCTAACGTTTGAGCTCAGTTGACTGGCAATACAGAGTGTAGCATAGCGAAACGGCGTATTGGCTGATCAACTAAAGTGACTTGTTAGATTTTCTATTTGATTTGTTCATAGTAATCATATGAATACTTTTTATCGTATATGTCGTCACCATTTGAATCAAACTCTGAGGATATTAACTTATACATACTAATTTTTTGTCTCTTTTTTGGACTAGTGGGGGTGTGGCCTAGTATCTCAATATCAGTAAGTACACCATGCTCATAATATGATTTAATATCAATTATGCCATCTTGGTCACTATCTATAATTTGCATAACTGGGTTACCGCGACTGTATGTGGTAGTGCTCTCAAATATGCCATCAAAGTTATCATCTGTTTCGGATTTATAAATCATGCTTTTTCGACTGAATAGATGGATATTGTCTATTGAACCATCCAGGTTCCTGTCCATCTCTATACGTGTAAGCCTGTCATCTCTGTAAACATATTTTTCATCTAATTTACCATCGTCATTAAAATCAATGCCCTCTAAAGTAACCGGAGTATTAAATGCCAAAAATGTAGCGCCAACGCCTAATAGCAAACCAACTATCAGGCCAATACCGATACCAGATGATCTGCTCTTAGGGGTAGCTGTGTAAGATTGACTAGTTTGGTTAGTATCCCAGGTTTTTATAACTTCAACGGCATTTGTATAGTCAGCATCTTCAACTAGCACACGTACGAAGCCCATTGCCTGTAGTTCACCAACCCCACCTTGTAGAAACTCACCATCTATGCGAGCCACAATCCCAACCTGTTGTAACATGTTGGATATCATATGTGCTTCCAGGCCTGACGATGCTTCAAATATACATTTCATATAATTACTTTAATAAATCTAACGTTTGAATTAAATCGCGCCGTCTTTTGGCGTCGATTTGAATGAGTTGTTAGCTCTTTTAGGTTGTTCAATCATGTATTTCCATTAGTTTAGTGTTTATTTATTGATAAAAGGTTTCCACCATGCCTCACGGCCACCTACCTGCCCAGGATTGACAACTTCTCCAATTTTAGGCGTAAGATAATCGATCCGATCTTGATTAGCTGCAATCAAAAATCGATCGATCGGCTCGTACCAGGGAAACAGCCCTAGATCAAAGGTGCTCCAGCCACTAGGAACTATCAGTTTACCCCTTACAGCTTGATGTGCTTTAACCGCCTGTTCGGGGGTGTAATGGACCTCCATCTGGCCTTTCAAATTACTGTAAGCTCCAATCTCAAAGAAGGTCACATCGAAAGGCCCTAGTCGTTCGCCGATCTCGTAGAGACCTTTAAACCAACCAGAGGCCCCGCTAAGATCTAGATTCTGTTTCTTTCCTCGAATCCCATAGGAGGCCCAAAGCGTCATGTTCTTATCAAAAACACCCCGCTCGGAAGTATGCCTGGACGGTGCTGCGGTAATCGTTAAACCATCAATTGATTTTGTCTGCCACCAGTCAAGTTCGAATATTTTTTTATGAGATACACCCCACTCTTCCAGCAATTCCCTAACTTCCAGAGGTACGATGAAGTATCTAGTCTTAGGAATAAGCGCCTTAATTGAATCCTCGTCCAGATGGTCGGAATGATTATGAGTAATCAATACCACATCGACCTCTGGTAGGAGGTCTGTTGAAGCAAGCGTTTTTGAATATCGCTTTGGACTCACCCATCCAAAGGAACCTGCTCGTTGTGAGAACATGGGGTCGGTCAGGATTACTTTGTCATCAATCTTAATAAGGAAGGTTGTGTGCCCCAGCCAGGCGAATTGTAAGTCTCGCTGTCCATTCCACTGGGAAATATCAAATGGCTCCATAGGTAGTTGGGGATCAGGTATAAATCCTTCAGATTTATTGAAGAAGTAGTTCCAGAACATCGTAAGACTTGGCCACCATTCTACATCTGGAACCCGTTCCGGATTTTGGAATGTTTCACCATTCCATTGTGGGCTTTCTTCTATGCGTTGCTGCCGATTCAGATCAGATGCACTTGTAGTGCTACATCCAAACATGGAAATCTGTATAACAAATAATCCAATAAGGAGGGTGTAGTTAATTACTTGTCTATTTTGACTGCACATTCTCTCTCGGTATACAGAGCTAACGCTCAGCATAACCTGACGGTTTTACACAGAGCAGAGTGAAACGGCGCGGCGTGTAAAACCGGTCAGCGTTGATGCAATTGTTAGCTGCTTGCATGTCTGAGTAGCAATAATATTCGTTTTTGTGTATTTCTTACTCGTTGCTTCCATTGTATTTTCTTACTATTTTTTGAAAGTGGGTACTGGGCTTTCAAGTCTTTTATCTTGTCATATATATTTGAAACTAATTTTTTTGTTTCTTTTCCTTGCCAGGATGACAGGTTTGTTCCTTCTAGTGATTTGTAGCTTGCTATTTTTTTCATTTGAAGAAAATTAAAATTATAATCTTCTTTACACAAACGGTCATACTCTAGAGTAGAAAGTTTGTTTATTATTTTACCAATAGGTACGTCTTCTTCGATAACAAGCCAGAAATATCTTGAGTTTTCTTTCAGCTCTTCAACAACTGCGCGGGCATCGCCTTTTGTTTTAGATTTCCATCCAGTAAACCCACTTAATGCTTTTGTGGCTGTATCAAAAACTTTTAGTAATACTGGTATATTCTCAATCATTTTGTATCCATTTTATTATACAGTTAACGTTCGAATTAAGTGGCCGTAGCGAAGCGGAGGTCGCGCTTGAACGATTTGTTATTTTTTTATTGGCTGACACCTTCAATGCCTTCCTCGTCTTTAATTATTAGTGGCTGATGATATTATTTTTAATGGCTTCCCTTCCTGAGAATTAATTATTAACCCACAAGCCAAAGAATATAAAAGCCAGCGAACAATTCCCTCATTTACTCCTGTTTGGCCATGTAGCTCCGGCTTTGTTATTGCCACTGCACCGATAACTCCTAAAATACCAACAAATGCAATACGACCGGTATTATCACTACTCATTGGCCATCACCCTCGCTTGAAAAGCTCACCAAATGATCAAGCACAGATTTCATCCTTTTATTATGGATAGCTAAACTTTGATCCATAAAAGGATGAGAATACTCTGCCCCATCAATTACAGATGCTCCTCTCTTTTTAGCTTCCATTCGAAGTAGGGATGTCATACCCTCTTTTAACACTGGGTCTTTTGCTCCAGTAATTACTAGTAACTTCCCAGAGTCATCTGGGAGATTAGCTACTGGATCGATTCGTTCAGGACAACCATGTTCAGACAATAAGCTCGGACTCGAATCTATAACAGCAGCATCATAATCTACTCCAGAGCCAATTGCGTTTAACAGAATCGCACCGCCAAGTGATATTCCGTACAACAACTTCCTTTCATATTTTTCATTTAAGAATGAGATAATTTCTTTATAATCTTCAATAATTGCATTAATTCTTCTTTTTCCTTCTGAGTTTCCATATCCTCTGTAATCAAAAATGTATACATCATAATTTTCCTCTGAAAAAACCTTTAAGTGAGAAATAATCTGGTCGGAAATCATTGCGTTTCCTAGGGCCATCAAAATATAACCTTTAGAGTTTGTTCTATTCCCTTTCCCATCATTTGACAAATATTTATACCCGCTAAGGGTTTTCCTATCAGACGTTTTAAACGTCGTAACTTCTACAAATTTTAAACCGCTTGTTCTACTTGCATCGGGATCAGGTGCTGCGGAACTCCAAAACCAAAACAATAAAGGCTCTTTAATAAATCCACAAATAGATTTCTCCCGTTCATCAGCCCAGGCACCTGCTGAAAACAAAAGCATAAATACTAGAAAGATTGAAGATCTCATATCTATATCCTTATGATGAATGAATTTAACTATAAGCAACTAACGTTTGAGTTAACCGGCCGTTATATACAGAGCAGAGCGAAGCGGCGCGGCGTATAAAACGGTCGGGTTGGACGATTTGTTATTTTTTTATTGGCTGACACCTTCAATGCCTTCCTCGTCTTTAATTATTAGTGGCTTATTATATAATTTTGCGGCATTGATGAATGCCAGCTGCACTGCGATATCGTCTGGTAGCTGTGCTAGCCAGTTACGTATAGTTCCGACCGCAGAATCGAGCATTTGCCAGCGTTCTGTGCTGTATGTATCGACGCCAATCATAAACCGATCAGGATAAGTGACAAAAAGTTCATACCAGTCATCACTAATTATTCCATCTGGTGCAATGCGCTCATCCCGCATAGAAACATCGATCGACAGGTTTGGATAGCGGCGCAGGTAATCTGACACCAGATCAGGGTAAGGAAAGGTGCCAGCATGCGCCCAGATAACCGGTTGCTTTGGTGCTATCTCATATAGTTTATCGATAACGGCCGGGTCGCCATGAATCAAAAGTGGTAATTGCCGCGCAGAAGCCAGAGTAATCACTTTTTTAAATACCTTACTATGACGATCACGAGCAAAAATATGTAGCTCGCCAATGCCGCGCCAGTAACCACGCTCAAGCTCTTTTTCTAAATAAGGAATTAACGTTTTATCATTTGTCCATGTGGTTTTATCTACGCTATGGCGATAAACACCAAGTAAAGGCACAATGCGCTCAGGCGCCAGGTGATATAGTTTACTCACGTGCTCAGGCGGTGTACCGGTAACGGCTGCATAATGGATGGCGTTTTTATCTAACAGATCGATAATTGCCTGCGGATTAAAACGGTGCGCATCTTCCGCTGAATAATGCAGGTGAGAATCAAACAAAGGCTGCGCGGAAAGACGCAGCGAAAACAATAAAACCAACAGTCCACAGCAAAACCTAAATGGCATATTAATCTTTATTTACTGATTGTGCTAAGGGGTGCTGAAGAAATATATAACTGCTTTTTAAAATTAATCATTTTAATCCCATCGCCTCTTTGTTTTATATCTTTATTCTGTCTCCATGATGCTTCTTTTTTAAAGCATAACGACTCAGCTCACAGGATTTTGTGAAGCGCGGCGTAACAAAATTCCAGTGCAGCGCCTTGTTATGTATGTATGCATATAATGTAATATCGTGGTCATTTAACGTGTTGCACCTTTTAATTTTCTAAATTCATCCATTAGAGTTCGGGATTTGTCTTCACATTTCTGCTCGAGTTTGAATAATATTTCACGGTATTTTTGCTTTAGCAAAAAGCTCTCATCAGAAAGCGTTACTTCTGTTTGCCTATCTCGATAATCCCCTAGCCAGGTGAAAACACCTATATTCTCTGACCTAATTTTTTCGACATACTCGTCCACTTTCTTTTCTGTAATAGAAACAAGATTATTTTTTTCTTCATTATATGACGCTTTAATGGCATCATAATCTACGGCTTCACATTTTAGGCGATCTTTTTTGCTTTTGATGAATTCTCGTAGCTCTAAAATATACTCAGCTGGAAATTCTTTTTTAATACTATTTGTTTTTTCAAGATTATTAACTTTAGTCATTAATTGTTGATAAGGTTTTGTCCAGCTACTTTTATATACATCTATTATTTTTTCACCGACATCCTCGTGATATCTTTTTTCACTTATTTTGGTTCTATCTCTACCATTATTTACAAAAATAAAATCTATTAACAATATCTCCCACTGAGCTTTTTCTAGTTTTTTAATGTTTTTGCTGACTTTTGACTCTATCAATTGCGCTTTTTTTATAGCTTTTAATTCTCTATTTTTTGCATCTTTATATGATGCCTCCATGTTATTTCTTTCGATAGTTATTTTAGTTAATTCATTTTCCATTTTAACTTTACTATCTAATGCTCTTTTAAAACCAATATCCATATTCTGTTTTTCTATACGCAATTTTGCCGCTTCTTCTTGGAGAAGTTGGTGTTGAAATAATGGGCGTACAG